>JAQVOO010000017.1 GCA_028702575.1 Sphaerochaetaceae bacterium | reverse complement strand
ACCAATCGTTTGGCTTTTTCAATAACCATCTCAGCAACAGCAACATGCCGTGTGGCTTGTTCATCAAAAGTAGAAGCAATAACTTCGCCTTTAACCGTTCGACGCATATCGGTAACTTCTTCAGGCCTTTCATCGATTAGCAACACCATCAGGATCACTTCAGGATGATTTTCTGATATCGCATTGGCTATTTTTTGCATAAGGATGGTTTTACCAGCTCGAGGAGGTGCAACAATAAGACCTCGTTGTCCCTTCCCTATTGGACTAAACAAATCAATTATTCTAGTAGAAATATCACCTTTTTCTGTTTCAAGATTAAGTCTGGAATCGGGATATAGGGGGGTCAGAGAATCAAAATTAGCGCGTGTACGAGCTACCTCAGGTGCATCGTAGTTAATCGATTGCACTTTAATCATAGCAAAGTAGCGCTCGGCATCACGTGGTGGCCTAATTTGACCTTCAACTGTATCGCCTGTTTTTAAGCTCAACATCTTTATCTGTGAAATAGAGACATAAATATCTTCAGGTCCACTAATATAATTATTTTGTGGTGAGCGGAGGAACCCGTATCCATCGGGGAGTACCTCCAAGGCCCCATAGGCCATAATAATACCACCCTTAGCTACATGTGCTTTTAATATCTCAACAATAAGTTCTTGCCGTTTTAAATCCAAAATAACATCTTGGCTAATATTGAAGTCTGAAGCTTGTTGCCGTAATTCTGGTAAAGTCTTTACGGTAAGATCATTGACCATAAGTTGCGATGCGTTCGGATCATCAACATAAATTTCCACCGGTATATCTTCAACTTGGGTTACAGAACGATTGGACTGGCGGTTTTGATAATTATTTTTTTGATGATTTTGTTTGGGTCTGCCCCCTTGCTTATTGTTCTGTTGGTGGTTTCTGGAAGTTTGTGCACGGGGGGAGTACGAACTTGATGGATTATTTTGTTGCGTTGCAGGCACAGCTGCTGGTTGTACTGGAACTGGTTCGACAGTTTTTTGTTTTGTTTCCTCTGTGCCAGAACTTTCTTTAGGCTTGCGAGGAGGACGACCACGTTTCTTTGGTGCTGGTTTCGCACTTTTTTCTTCTGTGGGTGTCTCAACGGCAACAGATTTTTTGGAAACTGGCTCGGCTGGTTTCACTTTTACTACTACTTGAGCCGTTGCATCTCCCGTACGACGCCGCACGACGCGCTTAGAGGTTTTCTGCGCCTCTGATCCCTGTTCAGGGGTAAGCTCGAACAAATCGAGCCCTTTTTCATATTCTGATGTCATTAATAATCTCCAAAGAATCGGATTCACACAGTTGTGAAATCGATGTAAATGCTATCTTGTTGAATGATTTCGCGGGGTCTTTTTTCTCTGCTTAATAAAAGACAACCCCACGTGATACCTTAAATATATTGCCACGTGCTGACGATGTCAAGTAAATCAGCACCTTTAAGATAAAAGTAACTAAGTAAGATTGCAGCTAAGGCCGCTCGACGGCGTACTGAAGCTCTCCCATAAGAGCTAAAGTTCAGCTTAACTGCAATTGCAGGTATAGTCGGTGAAGCAAAACCAAACCAGACGGTACCAACTGGTTTTTCCTTTGTTCCACCTCCGCTTCCCGCAATGCCGGAAACAGAAACAGAAAAATCAACTTGTGCGAGGCGTAATAGCCCCTGAGCCATCTCTAGAACAGACTCTTCAGAAACAGCTCCGCAAGTTTCGATTGTGGATGAGGAGACCCCCAATAGGGTCTCTTTAGCTTGATTAGCATAGGAGACCACCCCTCCCCAAAACCAAGCAGAACTGCCATCTAAATCAGTCATTAACTTGCTGACCAATCCTCCTGTACAAGACTCGGCACAAACCATCTTGAACTTTTGTTGAACAAGGAGGTTACTCAATAAATCAACTCCCTCAACATCTCCTGTTACAAGTAATCCAAATCCAAGCTGTTTTCCAATTTCTTGTGCCATGAATCCCCTAGATTCTTGTGTCCCTCCATGCAAATAGAGGCTAATACGATGTTCTTGAACTCGGGTTCCCCATTGAATCCCTCCCATCGCGCACTCGCCACACACCTCTTCTAGTTTTGATTCAGGAGTAAGAAAACAAGAAAACTCCGTAACCTCGGTATCATCATGTCCTGCTAATTGTGCTAACTCAGGTAGAATTCGATGGTAAAACATTTCATGCATTTCCACTGGAGGTCCAGGCATTGCATAACAGAGCACAGATCTAGATTCAGGGGAAGTGACAATCTCTCCCCAAAATCCAGGAGCTGTTCCTTTCGGGTTACTAATTACCGTAAATCCCTCGGGAAAACAAACCTGCCGTTGATTGGCTCCATATATTCGAGAGCCAATTCTTGTATATAGTTCGGCAAAAGCGCCTTCATCTTGCACTAAAGGGACGCCTGCCAATTTAGCGACAACATGGCGAGTTATATCATCACTGGTTGGTCCTAAACCACCAGTTAATAATATAATATCGGAATCTTGTAAGGCCTGGCGCAACATTGGTTCAATCGAGCCATCGTCAGGAATGATTACGATTCGGTTAATATGATACCCCAGGATACTCAACTCTCGTGCTAGTAACGGGCCATGAGTGTCAGCAATTATGCCTCTTGTAATTTCTGTTCCGATAAGAAAAATTGAGACTGTAACATATCTGCGGGTCATTTTAGCGTTCTCTTTTCCAATCTATAATTCTCAGTATTGCCCCAAGCAACAAAAGAGCGATTGAGAGATATACAACATATTGTGCTCCAGTATCTGCATGCTTGGTATAGAGGGTATCTGTACCACTAGTATACACTGGAACGTCATAAATATGCCAGCCTTTGGTAAAAGGCTCCATGGGGTCGACAATCTTACCTGTCGGTTCAATAACAGCTGTCATCCCCGAGTTTGTTCCTCGTACAGTCGATTTTCGTGTCTCGACTGAGCGGAAAACAGCCATTGCCAGATGCTGCATTTCTGCTGAAACAGCGCCAGACCAACTATCGTTGGTCATGTTAACAATCACATCTGCCCCATTTCGCACAAAACCTGCAGTTAAGTACCCATAGACATCTTCAAAACAAATCGGAGTCGAAAACCGCACCCCTTCAGCTGTTTCAAAAACTACGGGATCATACCCAGTTTCCCACCAGTTATAATCATTCGCTAATAAAAGATTGTATAACCAAGGTAGCTGTTTTTCGTAGGGAAAATGCTCAGTAAATGGAACCAAGTGTTGTTTGCGATAGGTTTTCTTAATCTCACCATTTTCAAACATGATGACAGTATTGTAGTCTTTTCGATTCCAAGTACCGTCGGGATGCAAGGGTGGTAATTGCTCGTCATCTAAGACCCCTTCAGGGTTCCCTGTAAGAAGTGGCACTGGTAGCGACTTGCCAAAATCTACAAATTCATCAACCAACGTTGCTGTGATTTCATCCGTTTTGTAGGTAGTATGCCAGTGTACTGAAGGTACGAAGGCAGTCTCAGACCAAAGAATCATATCAGGGTCTGCTTGGAGAGCCTGTAAGCTCATACTTCGCAGGTTGTTAAAGTTTCGCTTATAGGTTTCATACCCACCTTTCCAAGAATCAGCACTATGTTGGATGGTAGCAACTCGCCAAGTGAGGTCTGGTTCTTCTTTTTGCCATTTCGAGTAGGTAATAAACCCAAAGGTAAATACAAAAACGAGTAAAGCAGCATACCCGATAACTATGGGCAGATAAGATTTTAGCACTTGAATAAAAGGGCTCTTTCTGCCAATGACTTGATCTGCCACATATCGGCCGACAAAGGCCTGCGGAAGAATCATCACGAACGTGATACCCCAGATCCCTGAAAATTCAGCTATCTGAATAAAAGGTAAGAATTGATAGGCCGCATAGGCTATGGTTCCGTAAGGATATCCGGCAAACCAGGATTGACTAAGATAAGCATATGCAACCCAAATCAATGCTTGAACAGCAAATCCATATCGTTTGAACCAACGGTCAGCGGCCTTTAAAGCAATAAAAAGCATCACCATCTCTCCACCCTTGATTATGGGGACCAGCAAGATAGCAAGTGGGTGAAAAGTGGTGAGCCAATAATTAAAACAGGTATAGAAGGCAAAACCAAACAAAAAGCCATAAAAAGGAATGGCTTTCCATGTGGTATACCTAATTATGGAAAATAAGGGGATCAATGCAAAAAAAGCGATTGCACCAAACCCTGTATCTGATAGAAACCCCGGAAAAGCAAAAGAATAGATACATGCTATAACTATAAGCAATAAAATTTCTAGGCCATAGGTTCCAAAGCCTCTTTTTCGATTTAAATCCACAGCCTTCGTTTACTTCTCGTCTTCGTGTTCGCGAAGATTCCACACAGAATCTTTTAATTCTTTACCAGGTCTAAAGATTGCTACTCCATGGGTTTCAACGGCAACAATCTCACCAGTTTTTGGGTTGCGAGCTCGCTCACGCCCTTTTCTGGTTCTTACTTCAAAAGTACCAAATCCACGCAGCTCTATGACTCGATCTTTTTCCAAACCACGTTTTACTTCTTCAAAAAACTCATCGATAACGCAATGTACATCAGGACGGTTAAGACCAAGTTTTTCCTGAATATTGTCAATGATCTCAGCTTTAGTCAATTTCTTATTTGCCATGGACCTACTCCTTATAAAATAAAAGTTACTAGTACAATTATTCCGCTTTATTTAAAGCGTTAAATTGTGCATGCAGTCGTGATTTTTTCCTAGAAACTGTATTACCATGGTAAACACCCTTGCTACCAGTAGTATCAATCAGCTTGATAGCTAAATCAAACTTCTCTTTTGCTAGTTCTTTATCATTTGCTTGAGCGGCCAGCTGAAACTTCTTAATTGCAGTTCGTACAGCACTTTTAGCTTCACGATTTCTCATTCTTCTTGTCTCATTTTGGCGCTCTCTTTTAGCAGCCGAGCTGTTTTTCAACACGTATCACCTCCAAAGGTTTTCAATTATATAAGTTCAAGGGAATTATTTGTATCTCTGAACCAACAAATACAAAAAATAGCATACTCTGTAATCTCGGTCAATACAATACTTTGTATCAGTTAGATAGAAGTTCGTCTAGATACTCACGGCTCACTTCCCATCGAGATTTCTCGCTATTGTGATATACTGCGGAGAAAGGAATTGTCAAGTGCCTCCCCTCAGCACCAATCAGCGAAATCTTTTTCGACAGAATATTAACATCTACTACTTTCATCAAGTCATGATCGATTTTCAAACGACTACCTTCTTGGGGTAGTTTGCGCTTTTCTTCATAATAAAAATCATATTCATATGAGAGGCAACACAGCAACCTTCCACATGGACCCGATATTTTAGTCGAATTCAACGATAAATTTTGTTCTTTTGCCATTTTAATAGAAACTGGATTTAATTTATCGGTAATGGCATGACAACAGAAATCTCTTCCACAGACGGCCAAGCCACCAAGAACTCGCGCTTCATCACGAACACCAATTTGCCGTAATTCAATTCGAATCCTAAAAACAGAAACTAAATTTTTAACTAAATCTCTAAAATCTACACGGCTAGCAGCTGTAAAAAAGAAAATTATTTTGGGTTCACCAAATAAATAATGGGCAGCCACTAATTTCATCTCAAGTCCATGTGCCTCTATTTTTTCACGACATATTACAAGGGCCTCTTCTTCCATGGCACTAAGTTCGAGAAATCGGTCGTGATCGGCAGTTGTTGCCACACTATCTATCCAATCAATATCACCCGATATTTTCACAGGAACATCATTGTTTTTTATAAACTCTTTCTGGAAGGCGGTCTCTGGGGGTACTACGTTAGTTGTTTTAGCTTCTGCTTGGAGCAGGTCGTGCTCCGGCTCGCCAACAGCTAATAGATCATCATCATCTGTAGGTAGTGCAAACGAATCTCCATGTAGACAGGCTCCTTGGCACTGCATCGAACCTGGTTCATATTGTCCCATTGCCATAGCTGAACCAACGACCATCCCATAATCCAAACCATACCGAGAGGGTGCTATCACGTAAGCTCCACGGCTCAAAGGTTCTTCTGATGCACAAACAGAGAGTTCATTAGACGAAGGATTTTTGATCAAATAGATATAACCTATTTCAGGGCTTTGTTCTTGATTTTTTGACTGAGACTCCTCATTAACTCTATTAGATACCACTCTTTCTTTTTTCATGAATATCCTTATTTGCTTTTCTGGAAAAGCATTACTTACTATTCGTGGTATTTAAAATATCACGAAGTACTATAATTGTCAAATACAAACCCTCTTTATAATCTTGGTGGAATTAAACAAAATTATTACAACAGGTACTTTCAGGTAAAGAATCCCTATACGTAAAATATACCATACCATTACGTTTGAATTTTCAGAATAACACAAGTCTCAATTTTAAATCTACCTTGACGGCTAGATAGGTTCATGGTATCTTCAATTATAGTCTTTTGAAGACACATTTCTTATCAACATCAGGAAAAAACATGCAATTATTTGATACTCATGCCCATATAGGCCTGATACATGAAGACCAGATGGAGCAATTGCTCATCGTACAACTCGCGAAAAGAAAGTCAGTTAAGCATATTCTGAGCATATGTAATAGTCTTCATGACTTCGAGCAAGTGTATGATAATTTAAAGACAGCTACCAGCGTTTACCACGCTGTGGGAGTTTCTCCCTCAGAGGTGACCAACCCGGGTTTGAATTGGGAACAAAAATTACAAACCTTTGCCAAACTGGATAGGGTGGTAGCTATTGGTGAAATAGGTTTGGATTACTATCGAAATTTTGGTGATAAAAATTCACAAGTTGAACTTTTTATACGCCAATTAGATATCGCTAGAAGCCTGCAACTACCAGTTGTTATTCACAACCGCGAGGCTGGACGTGACATCCTCGATATCTTGCAATCTCGCCTTGGTGAAAAAGGTGGTATTTTTCACTGTTATTCTGAAGATTGGCTCTTCGCCATGGAGGCCTTAGATTTGCCCATGTTTTTTTCATTTGCGGGCAATATAACCTATAAAAATGTTCGCCACCTCCATGAAACGATTGCTAATTTACCTTTAGACCGTATTCTCATTGAATCGGAAAGTCCCTTTATGGTTCCTTCAGCTTACAAAGGCAAACGCAATAAACCAGCGTATTTAGTTGAAACTGCCCAAGCTGTAGCCGATCTAAAAGGGTTACCCTTAGAAGAAACGGCCCAAGCCCTTTATGAAAATAGTCTGAGAGCTTTCCATCTTACGGAGAATGCATAGGAAATATGGTCGCTCAAAAATCCCTATATCACCCCATTGATATCGGCAATGTCCATATCGATGGGAATTTATTTTTAGCTCCATTAGCTGGCTATACCGATAGAGCCTTTCGTGCTATTTGCAAGGATTGGGGAGCCTCCTTTACCTATACAGAAATGGTCAGCTCCGAAGGACTTGCTCGGGGCAGTAACAATACTGTAGATTTATTGATCAGGGCTACAAATGAACAACAACTAGCAGTTCAAATCTTTTTACCAGAGGCATCAGTTGCCCAACGAAGTCTAGAACGTCTGCTCCAATTCAATCCCACAGTCATCGATATTAACTGTGGTTGCCCTGTTCCAAAGGTAGTTAAAACAGGCGCTGGATCGACCCTGCTACGCTATCCCAATAAGATCTATGAAATTGTAAATACCATCACTCGGTGTACCTCTGTTCCCGTTTCAGTTAAAATTAGGCTGGGCTGGGATGCTAATACAATCAACTATCATGAAACGACAGCTGCGGCCCTTTCTGGGGGTGCTAGCATGATTACGATGCATGCCCGCACCAAAGCCATGGGTTATAGCGGTAAAGCCGATTGGCCAGCATTAACAGATTTAAAGCAATACGTGCAAACCCTCTCTCCGGAAGTGCCGGTATTTGGTTCGGGCGATTTGTTTTCAGCCTCCGCTGCCAAAGAGATGTTGGAACAAACGGGTGTGGATGGAGTCATGTTTGCCCGAGGAGCCATGGGTAACCCGTTCATTTTCTTTGAAACAAAACACTTGCTTACTAGCGGAATTATGCCACTACCCATTTCCTTAGAACAAAGGATTGAGACATTACTAAACCATTTGTATCGTTTAGGTGAGACTCGCGGTGAGGATCTAGCTTGTCGAGAAATGCGCAAACATGCTTCAGCTTATTTCAAAGGAATTCCCCATGCAGCCAAAGCCAAGCAGGCTCTTGTGCAATCGACTACTTATGCCCAGTATGAACAAGTTTGTGGGTCAATTATAGAGGGGAGATTCCTTTCATAATTTAGCAAGAGTTGACGTTATCATTCGTTACATGCTAGCTTAATTATGCATTCAAAGGAGAAATCATGAGAGTTCTTGTATTGGGTTCTGGAGCAAAAGACCATGCGATGACTTGGCTGTTTTCCCAAAGCAAGCTTATCGATGGTTTATTTGTCGCACAAGGAAATGTTGGAACAGCCTCTATTGCTGAAAATCTTCCCGAGGTGAACCCTTCATCTCCTGAATCTGTTTATGCAGCATGTTTAGAACACAACATTAATTTTGTATTTATTGGTACTGAAGCTCCTCTATTTACCGGGGTTATCGATTATTTGAATAACAAGGGTATTGATACATTTGGGGCTCCTGGCAATGCCCTAAAACTTGAGGGGGATCGTTATTTTGCCAGAACCTTTACCGCCCGCCATAATATTCCAACTCCTCCCTATAAATTATTTTCTGATGAGGACTCATTATCTAACTATTTAAAGCGACATCCAGGGAAAAATTTTGTCTTAAAACGTAATGCAATGGCCCCTAGTAGAATAATGATTAATTCCAATGATTATGATGCACTCATGTCATTCGGAAAAGGAATCCTCCAAACCGATAATTTATTGTTAGAAAATCACCTCTCAGGTCTTACTATTACCAGCACCGTATTTACAGATAATAACGGTTATCTTATGTTACCCCTTTGTTCAGAATACACAAAGAGCGAAACTGGTGCTGCAGGGGCTCCTACTGGCGGTATGGGCTCGATCTGCCCTGTACCACTTCCAAAGAATTTGCAACAAAAAATTATTGATCTTATTATTGAGCCAACACTGTACGGTATGCAGGTTGAACAATTTGCATACAAGGGTGTCCTCACCTTTAGTATAATCATATATAACGATAGTCCAGTCCTAGTTGATTACCACGTAAGATTTAATGACCCAGCAACACAAGCAATTGTCCCTTTAATAAAATCAGATATTGTCGAAATTTTACACGCCATGAAACATGATACAGTCAAAGATTTTTCACTCAAAGTTTCCAATAAATCCGCTGTAGCTGTAGTGGTTGCTAGTCAAGGCTACCCAGATAAACCATTGATAGGGCAAGTAGTTGAACCAATTCCTACTATTATACGGAACAACATTTTTTCAACCAAGCCTATGGTGTTCTATGGGGCAGTCATGGAAAAAGAGGGCCAAGCAGTAACAACGGGTGGAAGAAATGTAACTATTGTGGGTACTGGAAATAATATTATTCAAGCCAACAAACAAGTTTACCAATATATTGACACCGTTAAATTCAATGGCGCTTGGTATCGCCATGATATTGGCAACAAATTCTTTGAAGACTAAAGCTTAACAAAATACTCCTATCATAGATGATGCCTTGGAATTCCAAGGCATCATGTAATAAAAGTTAAATATCCATTGGCATAATCTCATCGGTAATAATCGGCTCGTCATCAACCGGCATTGTCAGCAGGACCGGAATCTCATACGGTTGGAGCCATACAGACTCTTCAGCTCCTCCTACTAAAGCAGGCAAACTAATGAGTACCATTTCTTGGCTTAATGGAACTTTAAATTTCACTACTACCTCATGTTCCTCAAAAGAACGATCGGTGTAGCGAACAGTTATCTTATGCTTTTGACCTCTTACATCAGCTCTATCACGATCACGAGGGCCAAGTTCCAGACTCTCAATTCGGTTTACTTGCACCTCGACAATTGAAAAAGCTGGGTAGGTTTTCCCATTACTCTCAAGAGTTTTATTATCTAAGAGGAATATATGCTGTTTCCCAATTACGAACATAATCACCCCAATTAAGAGCACTACCACGACAGCAATGAGTTGATAGAGGTGCCTACGCGAGAGATGAACTTTTTTCATACGTCCACCTCCTTCATATCGGCTTGGTCTTGAGCTAACAGACGTCCTGTTTTGTAACGAGCTCTTCGCTTACGAATCTCATAAAGAACTAAGGCTAAGGTAATTACACCGTAGGAAACAAAGACTCGGAAGAATTCTCCTAACTGAGCCTGTCCAATCAAGTTCTTGCCTGCCATTGGCGAGACGATAAACATAACGTGGAACAAAGTAACTCCTAAGAAGACGTTTCCTATGCTCGCTTTATTAACTGTTGCTCCACCTACTAGCAAGGCTGCAATCGAGAACATGCCAATTTGCATATGAGAATTATAGGTATTTAGCGTACCCATATTTTGTAGATAAATAATCATCCCATAACCTGCTAGGATTGTTGAAATCACAATGGATACAATCCGAGTATGTTCAACTTTAATTCCTGCTGCCCTAGCAACTTCCATATCTTGCCCAACAGCGCGCATATCCTGGCCTAATTTAGTTTTCTTAAACCAAATAATAAAGAAACAAAGCATTGCTATCACAACAAGGGTCAACACCGGGATGCTTAACCCAAAAATCCTTATAGCAAGAACATTGTCCATCGAACGTCTGATCCCAATTAAATTGACCGTATTACGAATACCATATCCTCGTGGCAACACTAAGGCTGGATCTTTGATTGGAATTACCGGCCCCATCCCATATAACACAATCAACTGATACACACCATTGATGAAAAAGCCAATGATGTAGGATGTGACCATTTCACGCCCCTTGGCCATATTAAGAATTTTCCCGCACATCCATCCCAAGATAGCTGAAATAGGGGTAGAGATAATCATGGCTAAAATCATGCCGGGAATCCCGCCAATCTTCCAGTCTGTAATGAAAATAAGACCAATCTGACCAGCCATGGCCCCAAGTGTCATACCAAAATTGAGTCCCATACCGGCCATAATGGGAATGAGCAACGCGATGATTAAAAAACTATTTCGCCCAATTCTCGTAATTATTTCTTGACCTAGGTAATTTAAAGAGTAACCAGAAAAAGGGATCCCAATTGCACAGATTATTATAAAGAGGATGGGGACAGCATTCTTTTCAATAACATTAAAAAGCTTCTGCCCTTTAGTCTCACGTAGTTTACTCATCGGCTTACCTCCGCTTTCCTCGTCAATGCATACAAGATCATGCCGTTAGAAACAACAATACGAATAACCTCGGACATGTCGGTATGGATGATCGAATTCATTACCGAAGGGGTCATAGTGAGGATCCCTTGAAATAGGAACGTCCCAATAACAACATTCGCAATCGAAGCTTTATTGACGGAGGCCCCACCAATTAATATGGCTGAAACCGCCGGTAAAGCCATATAAAAAGGACCCATATAGAGCTGAATAAAACCAAAACTCTGCTGATAAACTAAAATACCAATTGCTCCCAACCAAGTCGACATTATAACAGACATGGTTCTAGTCCGGTCAATATTAATACCAGAGGCTCGTGCAAACACAGGGTTAGATCCCACGGCAGTCATAGCGGTACCAGTTTTGGTGTGCAAAAAAGCCCACACTAAAAATGCCATGAGGGCAAAGAAAAGAATCATCCCTGTCGGAAAAAGAAATTTTTCTCCTATCCTAAATTGTAAAAAATTATTTAAGGCATGCAAGTAAAACCCTTCAGTCGAAATTGTTGTTCTCAAACCGCTACCAGTATAGCCCCAAACCATTGTGGGGTGATTATACGGAAGAAGGAGCCACATCATACACATAAAGGCTACTGAAGAAAAACCCACATAGGTGGCAATCATCATCTCCCCACCTTTAACTCGGTTAAGTAGCTTTCCATAGCCCCACCCAAATAAAATACCAAAGGGAGTGGCTAAAATTATCGCCATTAAAAATGACGTTCCACCCGTAAAGCCAAATTGAATTGAGAGTGTTCCTCCCAATAACCCAGCAATAATACCAAGGGGTAAACCAAAATTCAGCCCGCACCCAGAATGAATCATGGGCACCATGGCTAAAACCATAACACCATTCATTCCAAAGCGGATTAATGTATCACTTAGTGAGGTACTTATCTTTACCCCAACAAATGGTGCAATGATAAATAACGATAAAAGAAATAGGCCGATGATGATCCGCGGCCAGCCGAATGAATGAATGAATTGACGGATCTTAATCATTGAGACCTCCCGCTTTATGTTCTTCTGGATTTTTCCCTACCATCAATAGTCCAAAGTCGGCCGATTCTGCAGTAGAGGGGAGAATACCAGCAATCCTTCCATCCGTAACTATCGCTATTCGATCACAAATCGACCGCAATTCCTCTAATTCAGAGGAGATCATTACAATAGTTACTCCCATGCGCTCATTATAATCACGTAGCACTTGGAGGACCAATGACTTAGCGCCAATATCTATACCACGAGTGGGCTCTGAAACGAATAATAATTTCGGTTCAACCGCAAACGCCTTCGCCAGGCAGACCTTTTGTTGATTACCACCGGAGAGTTCCTTGGCGAGTTGACGGTAACTCGTACATTTAATCTCTAAGGATTTAATATATTTCTTGGCAACTTCTTCAATCTCTTTTTCGTTACGCCAATTAATCAATCCGCCCAATAACTTCCTCAAGTATTTATCCTGCACTTGCATCGCAGTAAAAGAGATATTCCAATCCAAAGGTTCATCAAGTAACAATCCCACCCCGCGGCGGTCTTCTGAAACAAAAGCCATACCTGCATCTAAAAATTTTCGGGGTTGATTCAGTTCAATTGGAACTCCTTCAAACGTGATACTCCCACCTGCGGGAAATAGCCCCATGGCACCATTGGGAACGCCCAATTTTCCTTGTCCGGCTAAACCACCAAACCCTAAAATTTCTCCTTTATGGATATCAATTGAAACATCTTTAACTGTTTCCCCGGGCATATCAACCCAAAGGTTCTCAATTGAAAGGATTACCGGTTGAGCAGTAAAATCAAAATCTCTGTGAGCAACTTTTGTCCCCACATCACGCCCGACCATCCATTTGGCTATCTCAGGTATTGTTAGGCCTTGGGATGGGGCATTCTTTATGATCATTCCATCACGCATGACCATGACCGTATCACAGACATCAATAATTTCTTGCAACCTATGCGAAATAAAAATAATAGCAATTCCTTCCTTGGCAAGGTTTCTCATAGCTGAGAGGAGAATATCGGCTTCTCTTTCAGTGAGCACTGCCGTTGGTTCATCTAACACTAATAATTTTATTTCGGCTTTACTTAATTCACGGGCAATTTCAGTAAATTGTTTATATCCCACAGGCATTTCTGAGACCAGCATTTCAGGATCAAGATCCACACCTAACTTGGCAATTGCTGAGGCTGATTTCGTATGCATCGTCTTGCGGTCAATGGTATCCAGGCGATCACCAAAAACTTCAGACACCAAAGTGGCTGTTTTGGGTTCACGATTAAGTAAGATATTTTCTGAGGCGGAAAAGTCGGGTAAGAGTGAAAATTCTTGGTGCACCATGCCGATTCCATCGGCTAAGGCATCAAATGGGGTCTGATAATGGACCATGTTACCACCTAACACAACATCTCCACCATATCCACCAGTTTCATGGATTTCTTCCATGCCAAAGAGAATTTTCATTAAAGTGGTCTTACCTGCTCCGTTTTCGCCTACTAACCCTAAAATTTCTCCTGGCTGTAAACTAAAGTTGACATCAGTCAAAACTTTATTGCCAAAGAAATCTTTACTAATATTGCGCATTTCCAATAACGGAGCGCTGTTAGCTTTCATACAGTTTCCTTCATCTGTCAAAAAGGGCGTCTCCTCTCCTGCTACCAATGCCAGTCGGACTACACCCTCTTTGTTTTTACAATTTGTAGCCAATCTTGGAAGGAGGCTCTCCTCCTTCCAATTATAGTCAAATCTTATTTAACTAGGAAGTACTTTTCAGGAACAACAACTTCTGGAGTTCCCATAAAGCCCTTACCCATCATGTAGGTATCCTGATAAATCAAGATATGATTTTTGGCGCGTACACCAGTGGCAACATCAGTGTAAGCACTTCCATTCCACTTTGCACCAGGGGTGAATTCACCAAAAGCTCTCATAATGTCACTAAGCTTCAATAATTCAGACTTGCCTTCCACAACGTTTATTGCATGCTGAGTTAAAGCTGCTGTTGCAGTATAGCCATATGAGAATGCCCAAGTTCCGAAACGACCTGCACCACCCTTGGCTACGATTGCAGATTCAACTTTCTTTACGATTGCTGAAAAATCACCAGCTTCAGCTGAGAGGTCAAGTCCCAATGCACCAGGATATCCCATCAATGGGGAAGGTAAGTCTGCTTCAATGAAGTATCCACCATAAGCGAGTAATTGCTTAAGCAATGGCTCGGTATGGGCATCATTAGTACAGAAATAAGCAGTGTTTTCACCGTATTTATCAACCCAAGCAGGAACCTTCTCAAGGATATACTGCTGTGCGCCAGCTACACCAACATCACTGGTTGGATCGGGAGCAGTTTCTAATACAAACTTGATTCCAAACTCTTTACAAGTTTCACGCATAATCGCTGCACGGCGACTGAGAGTTTCATAACTCATGTGTCTTGGGAAAGAGATATGGACGAAAGTTTCGAGTCCAAGATCATGGGCAGTCTTAATAATTAAATACCCTCTTGCTACGAAGTCATTGTTTACTGCCAAATCAGCAGCGCTCTGAATTACAGAGGGATCTTCATGAGCTTCACCAGCAAGCAAAAGAATGTCGGGCCTTCTCTCTTTAATACGGCGGAAAGCTTCTGTTGTACCAGGAATTGCCTGGTTCACAATAACAGCTCTCATGAGTGGATCATCAGCAAGCCCACTGATAACAGATATAGTGGTCTCAGCTTCATCCATGAAGTTATCAGGATAGGTTACATGTTGGATCTTTCCACCAGTACTAACCGAACCATACTTCTCAATCATTCTCTCAGCGCCCCGAAGGTCATCTTCAGACTGAGACACTGTTCCGGTAACAATTCCGATATGATAATCGTCTTTTGCCACCTCCATACCGCCTTGAGCAAACAAAGCACCGCTCAATACGGCCAAAACAAGTAGAATAGATAAAATTTTCTTCATACTGTTTTTCTCCTTTAATATGATATAGTGAGTTTAACTGGCCTACAGTGTACCACAAAGTTATTAAAAGATGAAAACAAAATACACTATATTCGATAAATATGTAATATTTTTACAGCATTTTGACAAGAGCATGAAAAAAGACCGTTAATTATGACATTAACGTGATTGATGTAAGAATAATAAAAAGAATTTTTTTGTAGTAATTTAACCTTGTTGTCGACGGAATTCATACAACAAGATACCGGTAGCCACACTGACATTTAAGGAATCAATGTGTCCAGTTGTGGGAATAGAAATAATATGATCACATTTTTTAGTCGTTAGTTGGCTCATACCATTCTCTTCAGATCCCAAAACTAAGGCTGTTCGGCGTGGAAACTTTACTGTAGTAATTGAAGTTCCCCCCATATCTGCTCCGTACACCCAAAATCCATTTTTTTGCAAAAGCTCAATCTCTCGCGCGAGGTTTACCACTGTTACGGTTGGCACATACTGGGCAGCTCCACTCGATATTCTCAAAACTGTCTGATTAGCTTGCGCACTTCTACGCTCAGGGATGATTACCAAATCAACCGAGAACTGATCAGCACTTCGCAGAATTGCCCCAAGATTTTGGACATCAGTTATCCCATCAAGTATTAACACTAGACTGAGATCATCTTCAGGTAATTGGGTAAGGAAATCTTTAACAGTAGTGCTTTTTCGATCAGGACGACGTCCTAAGTCCAATACTGCTCCGCGGTGAGCTACTCCAGGGACCATGCGGTCCATCTCAATCTTAGCAACCTTACGGATTGTTACTGATGTATTGGCCCGTGCAAGTGACTCCAATTGATCGTTTTTTCGCTCTATATTCCTACAAATATAGAGGATACTACCAGAAGGAGCCTCTTTTAGAGCCTCTGTAATGGCATGGAATCCAATAACCTTTTCTCCCATATAACTCCCTAATCGTTAAACGGTAGTGGTTCGGGGCTCTTATTTTCACCCAAAACTGTAGCGAGTTGTCCCATCAATTTTTTTGCTTCACGATTTAATTTACGGGGAGTTTCTACCACTATCTTAATATATTGATCACCCCGTTGATCAGCAGAACCGCGCAATTTGGGAACGCCGCGATTGCGTAAGCGTAATACTTTTCCATTTTGCGTGCCAGCGGGAATGGCTACTTTGACTCGGACATCATCAATAGTCATCACTTCAATGTCACCACCTAAAGCCGCTTGGGTCATTGAAATGGGGATCTGGCAATACAAATCGTTACCAGAGCGCTCGAAGTAAGCGTGTGGTCGAACGTTCACATACACAAAAAGATCTCCCGACGGTCCGCCGTTTGGACCAGCATCTCCCATTCCCGATATAGATACCCGGTTTCCAGTATCAACACCAGCAGGAATAGTGACCTTTAATTTCTGTTTCTTGCGCATAAGTCCAGTTCCATGACACTCTGTGCAGGGGTTTTCAACGACATGCCCCTCTCCGCCACAGGTTGGGCAGGTTGAAGCAATCGAGAAAAATCCGGAGTTCCGACGAACTTGGCCTACCCCATTACAAGTAGGACAGACCTTTTTCCCAGAACCACTTTTCACCCCAGATCCTTTACAGGTGGAACAATGAATTTGGTGGGTATAGGAAATTTCAACTTTAGTTCCAAAAACAGCTTCTTTGAAATCTATTTCAACATCGTAGCGAAGACTAGCACCAACGGCAGGCCCCCGCGATCTTTGTGAGGTGCGCCCCCCACCGCCACCGCCGAAAAATGAGCCAAAGATATCACCAAAACCGCCTCCAAATAAGTCACTAAAATCGCGATATACATTAGTAAAATCTTGGGCACCACCGGCATCGACTCCAGCAAATCCATACTGGTCATATGCCTGCCGCTTTTGGTCGTTACTCAATATTTCATAGGCTTCGCTGGCTTCCTTAAAGCGCTCTTCAGCAGCTTTATCACCCGGGTTTTTGTCCGGATGATTTGCAATAGCCAGCTTACGATAAGCTTTTTTAATTTCATCTTGGGTAGCTCCTTTTTGAACTCCCAAGACTTCGTAATAATCCCGTTTTGCCACGGTGTCACACTTCCTTCAGTTGGATTCGATTAATCAACGACCTCGTAGTCGGCATCCTCAATACCATCATCTTCATCTGACTTCGTTGAAGATGAAGCTTGGGGATCAGAATCTTCGCCAGGCTCACCTTGTTGGGCAGCCGTGGCTTTATACATCTCTTCAGCAAGCTTATAAGCAGCCTGTTGCAGAGCTTCAGTTTTAGCCTTAATATCTTCAACAGAATCAGAACCCATTGCCGACTTTAAGTCAGCCATAGCTTGTTCAATATTGGCTTTTTCACTGTCAGATATTTTGTCCCCATACTCCTTCAGTGATTTTTCAGTTGAATAATAGAGGTTATCGGCTTCATTTTTAACTTCGATCTTCTCACGCTCTTTCTTGTCCTCTTCGGCGTGGAGTTCGGCGTCCTTAACCATTTTCTCAATATCTTTTTCAGAAAGACCTGAAGAAGATTCAATTCTAATTTTTTGCTCTTTTCCGGTTCCAAGATCCTTAGCACTGACATGGACTATCCCGTTAGCATCAATATCAAAAGTGACTTCAATCTGAGGAACACCGCGCGGAGCTGAAGGAATACCAATCAAATCAAAATTTCCGAGGGTTCGGTTCTGACTCGCCATCTCGCGCTCTCCCTGCAGAACATGAATCGAAACCGCTGTTTGTCCATCAGCTGCAGTTGAGAATATCTGACTCTTGCGAGTCGGAATTGTAGTATTTCGTTCAATCAACTTCGTGGCGATACCACCCAGTGTCTCAATACCGAGAGAGAGTGGAGTAACATCCAACAAAAGTACGTCTTTAACGTCACCACCCAGAATTCCACCCTGAATAGCAGCACCCATGGCTACAACTTCATCGGGGTTAACCCCTTTGTGAGGTTCCTTCTGAAAAATTTCTTTCACTAAAGCTTGAACAGCGGGCATGCGTGTTGATCCACCAACTAAGATAACTTCATCAATATCTTTAGGTGATAACCCGGCATCTTTTAGCGCATTCAGACAGGGTTTACGACTTCTTTCGACTAAGTCAGAAACCATCTGCTCAAAACGAGCCCGTGAAAGGTTCATCTGTAAATGCTTAGGACCTGAGGCATCAGCCGTAATATAGGGTAGGTTAATAGAAGTGTCTTTCGTACTAGAAAGTTCAACCTTGGCCTTCTCAGCCGCCTCACGCAGGCGCTGGACAGCCATTTTATCTTTCGATAAATCGATCCCAGTCTCTTTCTTGAAAGTATCAACCATCCAATCGATTATCTTTTGGTCAAAATCATCACCACCAAGATGAGTATCTCCATTGGTCGACTTTACCTCAAATACACCATCACCTAACTCGAGGATCGAGATATCAAACGTACCGCCCCCGAGGTCATAGACCGCAATTTTCTCTTCTTTATTAGCATCCTTACCTAATCCATAAGCCAATGCAGCTGCGGTGGGCTCGTTCACAATCCGCTTTACATCTAGACCAGCAATCTTCCCGGCATCTTTTGTTGCTTGCCGTTGGGAGTCATTAAAATAAGCTGGTACCGTAATAACGGCTTCTGTTATAGTCTCACCAAGGTAATCCTCAGCTGTTTTTTTCATTTTCTGTAAGATAGCTGCAGAAATTTCCTGCGGAGAGTAATCCTCGCCCCGAATGGACAATCGAATTTCATCCGACGGTCCTGCCGTTACCTTATAAGGGACTTTTGAAATTTCTGATGGTATCTCCCCAAATCTTCGTCCCATAAATCTTTTAATGGACGATACAGTATTTTCTGCATTAGTTACAATTTGGTTTTTTGCAGGCTGCCCGACTAAACGTTCGCCTTTAGCAGTAAACCCTACAATTGACGGCGTGGTTCTTTGCCCTTCTAAATTTTGAATTACAACAGCATCGCCGTTTTCCATGACCGACACACATGAATTGGTCGTTCCTAAGTCAATTCCTATTATTCTACCCATGGTTTTCTCCTTGAAATTCACCATCAACATTATTACATAGCGGGAACAGAAAATGTTCCCTACAATAAAAACATATCTTATACATCATTAAGGTTTCCCAACCTTCACCTTTGCAGTTCTAAGAACTCTATCATGAAGATAATAACCCTTTTGTAATTCGGCAAGAACTGTCTCTGTTTCAAACTGTTCTCCCTGTTCCATCATCATCGCCTCATGCTCATGGGGCGAAAATTCCTGTCCAACAATTCCATCCATCCGCTTCAGCCCCCAATTACGATCTAAAAGGTCAAGCAACTGCTTTTGAATTAACTCGACACCTTCGGCATATGATTGGAGGTCAGAACTTTGATCTCTAGCTCCAATCGCCCGATCAAAATCGTCAAGAATTGGAATAAGATCATTAAGTAAGCGTTCATTAGCGTATTGGACAGCATTTTCTTTATCTCGTACTAAACGTTTACGATAATTGTCCATATCGGCAACTTTACGGATAAACGCCTCTTTTTCTTCTAACAATTCACTGGAAAGGCGTTCTACTTCTGCTTCCAATTCCATAATCCGCACCTCTTGAGGAGAAAGCTCAGTTGCCGACGGCGTAGCTGTTTCTGTATCCAACGCTACCCCTCCATCTTGCAAACCTGAAGTCTTTTTCTTTTTCTGTTCGGTTTCATTTTTTTCTTTCTTGCTCATGTTCTACCTGTACATACGTATTTCTAACCATCAATACTTGAGGTCAATCATCTTTTTATGTAATCTGCTGTGATATCCACCCCTAGCAGCCACAGTAAACATACTCACAGCTAAAAGGGACCGTCAAGTGTTTTGGGCAAATCATTGTAGGGAAATGTACAAATTTCTTAAAAAATGGCTCTCATTACCATCTGTAGGTTTTTAGAAGAACAAAGTGACTCTATCTCTCAGGATCATGCCTTATGATTATAATGAATCTGAATCATCATCTAAGACGATCTCTTCTTCATCTTCTTCCAACTCATAAGGCCCCCTATCTACCGGTTTTTTCTTAGGTTGATGCGTTTCTACGGCAACTGGCACAACTTCTTCAAAATCATCCTCTTGTTCATACATCTCTGGAATATCGGGTTGTCCTAGTCCTAGATCGGGTAATTCTTCTTCATTATCTACCAATGGTTGCTGGGGTGCTGTAAAAATTGGCACAATATCTTCAGAATCGACCTCTTTTTCATACATATCAGGATTATCGAGGCGTGCCTTCATCTCAAGTTCACGCAACTCCTCTTCCTCTATCAAGCGTTGTCGCTCACCCAGTGCGATATCTAACTCATCCTGAACAGTTTTAACCTGCTGCTCTAATTCTTTTAGTTTTTGTTCTTGGTGACCTAAAAGGCTAGCGTTCTTTTCAAGTTCTTCCTCAAACCCTTTTTTGCGTTGCACAAGGGTTTCGATCGAGCTCTCCATAGCTTCTCTTTTCTGCATGATAGTAGCTAGTACTTGCTCATGTTCTTCAATTTCCTTTTTTGTCTCAGCAATAACAAGCTCAAGCTCATCCAAAGCTGATAAAGAACTAGTGGTAAGTCGTTTTAGAACTCCTTCGACTATTTCAGTGCGATTATTCAACTCCCGTAGGAAGGCCTGAACTGTGGAAATCATTGTTTGAAAAGTTATGTCTGTATGATTTAGGGATTCATCTATCAGGGCATCGATGGCAATTTTTGCATCAGCGACTGATTCTTCTACCTGCCTCTCCATCCGCACCTTGTGATGGTTAACAATATGTTCCAACCTCTCATCTTGCTGGTGCACGAGTTCTTCAGATTCGGCAATCTTTATAGAAAATTTATCAATTATAGTTTGGACTTGTTCAACTTTACTAACTTCTTCTTTAACTTGCCGAGTCCGAATTTCAGCTTTCTCCGTCATCGCAGAGAGTTGTCCAAGTACTTGATGATAGTAGGTTAAGGTTTTTTGCAATTCAGTTAAATCTTCGGAATGAGAAAGAAGCCCTTCTCGCTGGGTCGTAATCTGATTAACTAGCAGTTCCATCGATTGTTTATTTTCTGCCAAGCGGTGGTCAAATTCAACAACCCGCTCTTGCATATGAGCTTCAGCACGTTTTACCTCTGCCATATACTGGGCGACGTATCGCCGCATTACATCTAACTTTCGATCACGACGATCAGCACTGCGTAGTGTAAATATGACAATAAGGGTAATGATAAACAGGCCGATTGAAAGTAGTATCGGTAATATTTCCCACACAACATCCCCCTATTGGAGCATTTTTGTAACATGCTCCTGGATTTCTTCGTAATCACTACAGATAAAAGTAGCCTCGGGACAACTTCTTTGTAATCGTGCTCTTCTTATGGCTCTTTGGGCCTGAGGAGCAAGTAAGCAAGTTCGCATCCCCACTTGTGAAGCACCAACTATATCTTTCGCGCAACTATCCCCAACATACAAAATCTTATTAATTGGGGTATTTAAAGCTTCACTCACAAACAAAAATGGTGCCGAATGTGGTTTTAAATAACCCGATTCTTCTGCACAACAAGCAAAGTCAACTAAGTCTTCAATCCCTAGCGCAGTTAATTTATTCCCAACTG
>JAQVOO010000143.1 GCA_028702575.1 Sphaerochaetaceae bacterium | reverse complement strand
CTGCTCCACACTTAGCGAAAGATCCGATTGTATGTGCTGCCCAAGTGATTCTTGGATTGCAGTCTATAGTTTCAAGAAACATTGACCCATTTGACACTGTAGTCCTATCAGTATGTGTGGTAGAGGCTGGTAAACGACATAATGTAATACCTGATACAGCAAAACTCGTAGGAAGTGCTCGCTCGTATTCTGAAGAGAGTAGCTTTTTGTGCAGAAAGCGAATCCGAGAGATTGTTGAAGGTATCTGCACAGCCAACGATCTCACTTCAAAGATTTCCTTTACCAAAAGTTACGGCCCTGTAATAAATGACGAAGAAATGTTTGAAAAATGCAAACAATGGGTTGCGGCAACTATCGGAGAAGAATTTTTCATTGAAGCTCAGCCACAAAGCAGTGGAGAGGATTTTTCTAATTTTGCAGCTGAGATTCCAGGGGTCTATTTCCTAGTCGGGGCAAAGTATGGAAATGGAGAACCTCTTGTTCCGCATACTCCTTCCTTTACATTTGATGAAGAAGCCCTCCCGTACGGTATTATAAACCTCTGTGCAGTTGCGTTAAATTATCTTAATTTCAATGACTCAGGACAATAGAAAAAGATTAGCATGGATCTTTAGGGGCAAGTATAATCTGCGACTATATCTTAATACTGGCAAACCTAGTACACTACGTTTGAGTCGCTTGACTTTCTTCTCTTAAGACTCCAATTATTTTGATACTACTAAGAATCCTAAAATCAAATGACAGTATGGACCTCACCAAAGCACTCACCCAATCCACTATGAATTGGGATGTTACTATTTGGAGGACGCAATGGCTACTTTTAAGGACAATTTGTTAGTAAATCGAATTATCGCTCTACTCATTGGAGGATTGCTTGTATTTGCAATCATGAGCTTGACTGTTATTAAAACAGGTAAAAAAGAAAATACAGAATTGTCTCTTGCATTAGATGAATCTCGCTATGAAGCAGGAAGACTGCTTGCTGATGCAAAAGCCCAATCGGAAAATAAAGATTATACTGCATCAAAAGCTACTTTAGAGGAACTATTTATAAACCAACCAGGTTCTCCTGAGGCTGTTGAGGGAAAAGCACTTTTCACCAGTATAAACACAGCAGAAGCGGCGGCTACAGCGAGATGGGAAGCAGCTTTACCACAGGTGAAGGAAGCATGGTCACAAGCTATGGCTGTAGAATTACGCGCTCAATCAGCTAAAGAAGTTGCAGAAATGGAAGCCAGTTTAGAAAAAACTATTGATAAAGCTTGGGATAAGGCAAAAGAAAAAGTTCGGACTACTTGGGAAGCACAAGAAATTAAAACTCCTGTTATTTCGTAAAAAAGAAATTCCAGTGACTACTTGCCAATTATGTATTGGTGAAATTGTCACTGGATTTTTATTATAGGCATCTGTGTAGCAAAATTCTCTTCATATTTTATGAAACGGCAGGGGCCTCCAATCGGGTACTGATTAGACTTTCAGAACTTTATGTTGCGCTGGCAGTTCTTAAAAACTTTGTACACAGTACAAGTAAAATTCAGTCTTGAAACCAATTAAATAATACAATAGGTCTTACGATATAGAAGACATAGATCTAATTTTCTCTACAAATACAATGTAAATTAACGACACAAAAGCTTAAAAGATAATGTCGAAGCCATCTAGAAGGTGGGTGTTGGGAAAAGACGCAATTGCACCTGCCTATGCGGTATACGGTATATAGTAGAATTCATCGGCTCGTTTAAAATAAAGAGTTATTTTTTTGATTAAATTTCGTTAAAAAACACGACTTATATATTATTATTGACGATTATTGTAGACATAGCACAATTCTTAAACTACTATGCGTGATAATTATTACTATATCGGAGTTATAAATGGGAAAGAGAATTTTACCTATTATTTTACTAATTATCTTGTTAATTACTGCAATGATGGTGGCGTGTGATGATAGCTTAGGCCTAGTAAGAGCCATAATGGTTGCTGAGTCTGGAGGGGATTACGACAACATCCAAGCGGCAATTGATGGTGCTGAAAATGGAAATACGATTTTAATTGAAGCAGGGACTTACACAGAAAATGTATATATAAATAAACGACTAACCCTGAAAGCAGATGCAGATGTAATTGTTGATGGAACAGTTCAAATAACTGTGCAAGATGTTAAAATTGAAGGACTAACAGTAAAGCCTAAAGCTACACATAGAATAACTGGGATATCTCCTACACTACCAATAGCTTTTTTCGTAGGAGCTTCGGCAAATGTGTCTTTTGATAACGTAATTGTGGATGGCGGAGATCCTGATAATGTAGGCAATAAAAAAGGGATAAAAGCTATGCCTGGTGCAATATTTACAGTTAAAAACTCTACATTTGAAAACTTACAAACGGGTATATTTGTTAATGGAATTGAAGAATCGAAAAGGACTACAATGGTCGCTAATGATAATACCTTTACTAACAATTGGGCGGGTATAGGTGGAACTGAGTCTTCCGATGTAACTATTACTAATAATATTTTTGAGTCTATAGCTCTTGGCGGAGAAGGAATAGGATTAGGAGAAGGTGTTGTTATATATGATGCAGAAGGTACTGTCATTGATGCAAGTGCTCTTGAAGAAGCAAATACTTTCAACTATACGGAAGGAAATAAAGTTAAAGATTATAGAACAATAGACAATATGAAGTGACCTCCCAGTTTGCAAATCGTGGATTCACCATGCATACTGGGAAAAAATAAATTACCTGTATGCGGCTACCGCATGCAAATGGAGGTCACTATGAATACTTTAATTCACATTGGCATTGATGTCCATAAGGACTCTTACTCACTTTGCGCTTATAATTTTAGTAGCGATCAAGCGTTCGCTCAGATGCGAATAGAAAGTAGGGATGAATTGGTGGTTACATACATCGCCCGATTGCTCAGCAATTATGAAGATCAAGATATAGAGGTCTTATGTGGTTATGAGGCAGGGCCCTCTGGCTTTGGTTTATACAGATATTTACAATCAAAAGGAATTGCTTGTGTGTTGATGGCCCCTACTTCTTTACCGAAGGCTCCGGGTAATCGAGTGAAAACTGACCGTCTCGATGCTCTGGAACTGGCTAAACATTTAGCATACGGCACTTATAGTCAAGTAGCCGTACCAACTGTCGATGACGAAGCGGTTAAAGATTATACTAGGATGCGTAATGCACGGGTGGAGGCGCTGAAAAAAGCCAAGCAAAACCTACTCTCCTTTTTACTGAGAAAAGGGCGGACTTTCACTGAGGGCAGATCGTATTGGACCATTACTCACTACAGGTGGCTGAGAAAGCAGCAATTTGGTGAATTACTGGATCAAGAAACATTCAACGAATATCTACAGGAAGTTATCGATCAACAAGAAAAGGTTAATCGCTTTGATGTGCGGATTAAAGAAATTGCCGAAGAGGAGCGTTGGAGAGAGCCGGTTGGTAAACTAAGATGTTTTAGAGGAATTGAAACACATACCGCCCTTTCGTTGGTCAGTGAAATTGGCGACTTCTCCCGCTTTGCCACTGCTCAGCAATTCTCGGCATTTCTTGGTTTAGTTCCCAGCGAAAATTCCAGCGGACAGCGAGAATTGCGAGGAGGGATAACTAAAACCGGCAATGTCCGGTTGAGGAAATTGCTTGTCGAAGGTGCCAACGCCACCCTGAGAGGGGGTATGTACGGACAAAAATCAAAACGGCTGAAAGCTCGTCAAGCAGGTAGCGAGACACAGGTGATTGCCTATGCCGATCGTGCCAACCGAAGGATGCATCGTGTATATAATCATTTGGTGTCTCGGGGAGTACACCGAAACAAAGCAAAGGTGGCGGTGGCTCGTGAATTGTCTTGTTTCATCTGGGGTATGATGAACGACAGAATTGATTAAATTTGGTAGGAAAGAAACTGGTGAATTTGTATATGGGGGGATGGGTAGACAGGCAAATCGGAACACGATCCTGCCATCTTCGATTAATCTAGGTGACACCCAGATGACGGTGATTCACGAAAATAGACAGAAAGGGCTGTAGGCGGACCATTGGCCTGTGGTAACCAATCCGCGAATATCAGAATGGTCAAGTGCCGAACAACTGATTTGCTGTCTATCCATCCGTTCCATTAATTGATGTAGTAAAAAGGAGGCGAAAATGTAACATTTTGGACTTGACTAATGGTCACATCATATCAGATTAACTATCTAAACAAGTAGCAAATTAAAGGGGCTGTTTTAAAAGTCTGAATAAAATCAGGCTGTAAAACAGCTCCTTTTATGTGTTAGGCAGATTCCGTATGTGCCTAGTATAGAGCAAATATTTTGACAACTTAAGCTTTAACAACAACATTCCGAACAGGCTTTTTTATTGGCATTTAAATAACTGCTGCATTTTTTTCTAGGTTCTTCATTCCATAGTAGAAGAAGAAGGCTGTTACTATCGTGGAGAGCATATCAGCAAATGGCGCTGCAAAGAGAATCCCTTCCAAGCCCCAGAATAAGGGGAATATGAGGATGGCTGGGATGAGAAAGATTATTTGCCGTGAGAGGGTGAGAAACATTGCAGAACGGGGTTTGCCTATGGCCTGGAAGAAGTTTGCCCCGATGATTTGAAAGCCTATTAGTGGGGTACAGAGGAACCAACGTTTGAGTGCAAAGCTTCCAAGTCTGAGCAGATTTGGTTCCTGATTGAACATGGAAACGAGCTGGGTGGGGAAGAATCTCGTGGTAAGATAGCCCACCAGCACCAAGGCAGAGGCGGCCAAGATGCCGAGCTTGGCCGCTTCCTTGACCCTGTCGAACTGCCTGGCCCCAAAGTTAAAACTAATAATGGGCAATACCCCCTGATTGATGCCGATAACCGGCATGATCAGTAGAGTTTGGAGGCTATTTACAATACCCATGGCCGAAATCCCTAGATCACCTCCATAGGCAATGAGGGTTTTATTTAGCACGACATTCAACAGGCTGTTGGCCAGTTGGAGGGTGAAAACAGGAATTCCTAAACTTATGATGGTCAATATTAAAGCTTTTCTAAGGCGCATGTTGGCTCGTTTTAACTTACTCCTACTACGCTTACTGAAGAAGTAGCCTACGACCCATATAGAAGAACATATTTGACTGATAACCGTTGCTATGGCCGCACCTGCCATACCCATATCCAGTACAAAGATGAAGATAGGATCTAATATTAAGTTAATACCGGCACCAAGGAACATAGAAAGCATGGCTATTTTGGGATTCCCGTCAGCACGGATGAAGTTGTTCATCCCCATACTAATTATTTGAAATGAGGCTCCTAAGAAGATGATGCGCATATATTCTTTTGCATAGGGCAACACCTCCACGCTGGCTCCAAAGAGGGTGAGGATCTGAGTAAGGAATAGTTGTCCAAAGATAGTAAAGGTAAGACCTGCTAGCAAAAGGAGACTGAAAGCGTTTCCCATAGCTTTTTCAGCCTCTTCTTCTTTCTTTTGTCCCAGCTTTATAGCAAAGAGGGTCGCCCCTCCAATACCAAAGAGCAAACCCAAGGCTATCAGGATGATCATAATAGGGAACGAGACTGTGA
>JAQVOO010000142.1 GCA_028702575.1 Sphaerochaetaceae bacterium | reverse complement strand
CTACGCCAATATTTCTTGTCGGTTCCAGCCGCCCTCTATGATGCAGCTGAAATTGATGGGCTTGGGCACCTAAAAACTCTCACTTATATTGCTTTGCCATTAGCAAGACCAGTGTTAGGAACGCTCTTCTTATATTTATTCCTCGCAAAATGGAACAGTTATTTATGGCCACTCATCGTCACCAACACACAAAACATGCGGACCCTTCCAGTAGGGTTGGCCATGGTTCGAACTGCGGAATATGCAATTGGGCCTGAACACTTGATGGCTGCATCTTTATTTGTATTAGTTCCTCCTCTGATTGTCTATTTCATCGCCCAAAAGCAATTAATTGAAGGAATTTCCGCAGGGGCTGTTAAAGGCTAACAGTTATTCAGGAAAATACAATCTAATTTGAAAATTCAGATTAGATTAGAAAACTAAGGAGGTTTTCATGAAAAAGTATCTAATTTTGCTACTGATTGCACTCTTTGCTTTCGGTGCAATGCCCATTTGGGCAGGTGCTGCTGCAGAAAAAGCTCCAGAAGGACCTGTAAAAATAGTCTTCTGGCGTAGTCTGACTGGTGTTGCGGGTGAGGCACAGGAGGAGTTAGTTGCCCGTTTTAACGAATCGCAGGATGATGTGATAGTTGAAGCACAGTTCCAAGGAGCTTATGCTGAGCTATTACAGAAACTGCTAGCGGCTTTAGCGGCGGGAGAACTACCAGATTTAGTTCTGCTTGATTCCCCGTTCGTCGCCCTCTTCGCTAAAGATGGTGCACTCGTTAACCTAGACCAATTCGTCAAGAATGATACCTCTAGTTTTGACATAAAAGATTTTATCCCTGGTCTCATTCAAGACGGTTATTATGATGGGTCCTTGTATGCTCTCCCAGTATTACGCAGTACACCGTTACTGTATGTAAACGGTGATATGTTGGCTGAAGCCGGGTTGCCGCGCCGTGCCCCAAAAACTTGGGATGAGTTTAGAGAGTTCAGCAAAAAGGTGACCAAATTTGACGCTTCGGGTCAACCAACCCAACAAGGGGCTGGATTTACGATGGGACAAACCAGTGCTCACTGGTACTTCCAAGGTGCAGTGTACGCCTATGGGGGTCTTGTCTCAGATGAAAAATTTAATATTCACCTGACCGAGGAACCAGTTATCAAATTAGCAACGTTGTGGCAGGATATGGTCTTTAAAGATAAGTCTGCTATTCCTTCTAATAGCCACGATGACTTCCTCAACAAAAAAGTTGCGATGGTCTTTGGTTCAACCGGAAGTATGGGTAACTTACTCGCCAGAGCTGACTTTGACGTTATCCCAGCCTTCATGCCAGGACAGGCTAAGAACCTCGTTCCAGTTGGTGGCTCAGTCTTAGCAATGACCAGTACTAATAAACGACGTCAGGAGGCAGCATGGGAATTCATGAAATTTATGACAAGCCCGGCATCGAACTCCCATATCGTCATCAAGACCGGTTATATGCCGATAAGTAAGTCTTCGATGGAGTATCCTGATACAGTAGCCTACTTCGAAGCAAACCCAATTAGAAAAGTTGCTATCGAGCAGTTAGAATTCACTCGTCCTCAAGCTAGTGTAATTTCACTGGGTAAAGGAACTGAAATTCTACGCCAAATGATTGAAAAACTACTGATTGGTAATATGGATGTACGAAAGGTTATGGAAGAAACTACCGTTGATCTACTAAAGGAATATAATGAATCATTTAAGTAAAAGTGTTGTTCTTAGAGTAATGATAGCCGCGTTTGCGGCTATCATCCTCCTATGTTCTATTATTTTATCATCAGGATGTATGTCTATGAAAAATAAATATGAACTACCTAGTGTAGTTGCCCATCGCGGAGGAGCTGATCTTGCTCCTGAAAATACCTTGGCAGCTTTTGAATTAGGATTAACCTTTGACCCTGATATGATTGAACTTGATGTCCACCTCAGTAAAGATGGAGTCTTGATGGTTTTTCACGATCCTTTACTTGCACGTACCACTGGTCAAGATGGGGCTATTAGTGATTATGATGCTGCAACCTTAGCTACTTTTGATGCCGCTGCGAATTATGAGAAAGGGCATACTTTCGGATTCCAGAAAATCCCAACTTTAGCCGAGGTTGTTGATCTTGTGGAACAAAAGGCTTTACGCCCAGTTTATTACCAGATTGAAATAAAAGTAAAAGAAGATGGTTCTCGGTACGAGGAGATTGAATACAAGCTGGTCGATTTTTTACAAGAACGAAATCTAATTGAGCACACTATTGTTATTTCTTTCGATTTCCCCACTCTGGCAAAGTTGGGAAAATTAGAACCGACCTTAAAACTTGGAGCGTTGATTAGTAAGACCTACATGATGAATATTGGCGCTGGTGGTCCGCGAGCTGTTGCTGCTGATATTGCTTCATTGAAAACAGATTATGTCGGGATAAATTATAGATATCTCACCCAAGTTTTATTTGATGAATTGAGAAAAGAAAATCTTGGAATAGGAGCTTGGACAGTTAATGACGAGCCAACGATGAAAAAGCTTGTACAGATGGGAGTCGATTTTATCACCACGAATAGGCCAGATATATTGCGTAAAACACTCGCACAACTGTAATATGTAGCTTTTTTTAGGAAAGAGGAATCGATTCACTGTTGACTATCTGTTCATATAGAGAGATTATGGTAGAATGACAAGCGTTCCAATTTATTTTTCCAAGGAGTATGGATTCATGAAAAAATTCTCATTATTAGCGGTTCTGGTACTCGCCAGTATCCTTATTATTTCTTGTACGACGACTAAATCTGAAGTAATTGAGCCTGTGCAAGCTCCAGTAGCAGAAGCTTCTGAAGTAGTCCCTGTTGTTTCGGATGCTCAAACCACTGTTGTTTCGGCTCCTATTGAACAAGCAGAACCCGAAGTAATAGCTGAAGCAGCAGAGACTATGGTTATTGACACGGCTCCACCGGTTATGGCTACAGATGTAGATATTGAGCAAAAGTTTGCTTATGCCTATGGGCACTTGCTAGCAAGCAACATTATACGACAAGGTCTACTCATTGATGTAGAACAGTTCATTCGCGGTTCAAGCGATTTCTACAATTACACTGAACCTTTGCTCAACGAAGAACAGATCAATGCAACTTTTGTAAAATACCAAGATTTCCTTGATGGAAATATCACAGAAGCAGATCTAGAAGATGGCAGTGAAGAACCTATTGCTGAATTACCTACTTTCTTTGAGCGCTTTAGTTATGGGTATGGTTACATAGTACAATTTAACTTACAGAGTCAAGGTTTAATTCTTGATATCGAAAATTTCCACGCGGGAATTTTTGATGCTTATAATGAGGTTGTTTTACCCTATACCGATGAAGAAATAGATGAACTATTCATGGCTTATCAAGAAAAGTTGATGAGAGAATACGAAGCAATGGTAGCTGATTATGTTGCCATGAACCTTGCTGAAGCTGAAGCATTCCTTGAAGACAATAAAATGCTTGAGGATGTGGTAACGACTACTAGCGGACTACAATACAAGGTGATTCGCGAAGGTGAAGGTAAAACACCTTCCGAAACAGATACCGTTGAACTTGATTATTTGATAACGTTCCTTGATGGTTCAACTGGTGATAATTCATACAGTCGTGGCGAACCTTCGGTTTTCGAAGTTTCTAGACTCATCCCCGGCTTTATAGAAGGTGTAACACTCATGAAGGAAGGAAGTCATTATCGCTTCTATGTCCACCCCGATTTAGCTTATGGGGAGACAGGAAATGAGATGGTCCCACCAAATGCAATGTTAATCTTTGATGTGGAACTATATAACATTTTAGACTAAATTAAAGTAGTAAAACAAAGAGCTCTGATTCGCAATACAATGTGAGTTAGAGCTCTTTTATTTTGCTCAACGGAATCCCGTTAAAATTACTGGTATGAGTTACCCTTACAAAAATAAGGAAAACAAGGCATATCGTGAGCATCTCGTTCGATAAGTAACGAGGGAAAAGTGAGTCCGCTTACCTAATTTTATTAACGTTGTCGACCGCAGTAAAAAAATCAAGTTTTAGAACTTACTAGCCATTGTGTTCAAATAGTAAAGATCATAGTATGGGAAAAATGTTTTTCAGATTGAAGAGGTAATTAGATGTCTCAAGTATTTGCAGCTATGCCTATCCTTGCCCTTTTTCTTTTAGGATTTCTGTTAAAAAAAGCTACATTCTTTAAAGAAGAGACCATAGTAGATATCAAAACATTTATCCTAACTATTTCTCTCCCAGCCCTCCTCTTCAATGCTTTCCTTTCACTTGAAATCCAAGCAACATACACTTTGCTCATTGTGGTTGTTTACTTCATGTGTTTTTTTATGATCCTCATAGGAAAAGCCGTTGCAAAAATTGGAAAGATAAAAAATCCCTATTTCCCTCTCATGATGGGCGGGTTTGAGATGGGTATGTTCGGATATGCTCTGTTTATATCACTCTACGGTGCTGAACACCTTGGAAAAATTGCATTCCTCGCTATTGGACAATCAATTTTTATATTTACTATTTTAACCTCCTCTATCATGGTATTGCAAAATGGCAAACAAAGTATAAAATCCAGCCTCAAGCAATTCATAACCTCACCCATTATTCTTGCCATAGCTGCTGGTATTATTGTTGGGCAATTTAAAACTCAAATAGGCGATGGGCTAGCAGTTAACGCTGTGCTCACCTTCATCCAATTACTTGGATCAATTACCATTCCATTAATCACCATCACCATTGGATATGGAATTATAATCGAAAGAGATGGCCTAGGATTATCCCTACTTACTATTCTGGTGAGGAAATCAGCGTTGGTAGTTTTTGCTCTATTGATTAACCGTTATATCATTGATGGTTTATTACACATGGATGCCATGTATCGCTACGCAATGTTAATTTTAGCGTTATCACCTCCAACTTTTGCTCTTTCGATCTTCGTAAAACCAGAAGATAAAGAGAATCTCACCTATATTAATCGGACAATCTCACTAGATTGTCTAATTTCAATTTTTTTAACAATGATTGCTGCTGCTGTGTATTGAAGAACATCTTCAATAGGATCAAGCAATAAAAACTGCTCTCTTGTTATCAAGGAGTGTCCGCCCCGCCATAATTTTCTTATACTAGGCGTATAGGAAGGAGATAATAATGGCTAAAATTTATAAAAGTGCGATTGAATTAATTGGAAATACCCCATTGGTTGAGTTACGAAACTTTACGAAAGAATACAAGCTTCAAGCAAAAATATTAGCAAAAATCGAAATGTACAACCCCGCCGGGAGTGTTAAAGATCGTATTGCAAAAGCAATGGTTGAAGATGCTGAAGAACATGGTCTTTTAAAACCCGGATCCACTATTATTGAGCCTACCAGCGGAAACACAGGCATTGGGCTGGCACTTGTTGCAGCATCTAAAGGGTATCGCTTAATCTTGACCATGCCCGATTCTATGAGCGTAGAACGAAGAACTTTATTGAAAGCGTATGGTGCAGAAGTAGTCTTAACGGATGGCAAAACAGGAATGAAAGGTGCTATGGCAAAGGCCAAAGAGCTTGCTGAAGGTATTCCAAACTC
>JAQVOO010000141.1 GCA_028702575.1 Sphaerochaetaceae bacterium | reverse complement strand
AAAATACTGGATTCCAACGCCATTCCATGTCCGATAATACTATGCTTCCCTCATATTTACAATGGAGATCCCAATCGGCCATATGGTGGATAAGAGAAACTTCAACCGCTTCCATTGTAAATTGGGTGTTTCTTCTCCCCTCTCCTATAAAATCACATGACCGTAAGAAATCCTCCCACATCTCGGCTACTGTCGTATACCGATGGAAGCCCCTATTCACTGTAGTTAAAGCTATATCTAATGTAACAAACTCGGCAATACCAAATCGTAAATTTAATTTGAAAGAAAAATTAGAGGCAGCAGTATCCCAAAACGCATGGCGGTACGAAGCCGCTAGATCAAAGCCCAAAGAAATCCTATTTTTCCACCACAACTTTTCAAACCGCGCCAACGAGAGCTCCCCATCCATAATATTGACAACAGGTTCATTGACAGGTCCACTTCCTTGCACACTAAGTGAAGCCCAAGGAAGTGAGGCACTAAGTTGAAAGTCTTTAAACTCTTTATTCTTAAACGAATAATTTGATTTTTCAGCTAATTTGAGATACCCATTTTTCCCTAAATATCCGGTAACTGCTGTAGCAACGTCCAACGGCTGCCACCAAAAAGAACTAGATTGGGCAAGGCGAGTATCATAGGTTGCACTAGCAGCAACTAGCAGATGTTTAGGATCTGAATAAGAGAAAGCTACACTCGCTTTGTCACCCACAAAATTCCCACTGGCATCCTCTTGTAATCGATACGATGCCGAAACAGAATACTTACCTTGTGCAAAAGCTATTTTAGGCTGAAAGCCGTAGCGCAAAGGGGCTAATGTAACATTCATCGAAGGGGTAAGAGTAGCTCGATTCCAGGTGAAAGCTTTATGCCAACTCACTTGGTGGCGACTTACCGACTGACTATCCCACTTTCCCCATCCTCCAGAAATTGTAGTGCCAGTCTCCTCTCTAATTTTCGATTGATTAAAAAGGCGCATGGTCAGATGGTAAGAAAGCCCCATAGAGACTAACTCAACATCAGTACTCGAGGTAAAGGAAATGTTTTCAGTAGCGCTCTTTGAGGACTCATTAATTGCCAATAAAGGAGTAATTGTTTGGGTTAACCGTAGTAAAGAAGGAGCTAAAGCAACTTTAAAATTGAGTGCACCAGCCGTCCTAGCATACCGAGAAAAGGCCGAAACCTGCGCCTCTTGATACGTTGTACTATTGTTAAAATTTTGGCGTACTTCGTATCCTAGGCTAACTGAAGAACTAGTAATTTTAGGCAGAGTGCTACTTGTTTGTTTTCCAGCAGGTACATACGGAGATTCAATACCATAATCTGCTAACTTAATGGCAGGATCAAGCACTACTTCGCTCTCTTTTTGCGGTGGAGGATTAGTTGCTCCTTGATCAAACTTAAAGAGCGTTCCTGCTAGATAAACCCCTAATGTGGGTAGTTCAACCTTAGCAATACTATACCCAGTTCCCTCTGTAATAGAATTAGCACGCCAATTAATAGAAAAAGAGAGCGTTTCTATCCGTAAAGATTCAACGATAGGATTAAGTAATGTAGTTGGTATGGTTATTGAGCTCGTAAACTTCCACGTAAAACTAGGCAAATCTGATCGATAGGTAGTCGGAAATTTTCCATCACCGAGTAGTGCCCCGAGCGAAAAAGAGGTCAAGCGATTACCATAGTCGCGCATAAAGCGAGGATCTGAATAAAACGGCAATTGCATGGAGAGATTGACCACCTTGGTCGCGATTTTAAAATCTACCTGGAATGCATAACGTAATGGCGCTATAAGGTATGAAGAACTCACTACAGGGACTTGATCACCAAGGAATGCAAGCGCGCCAAACGTAACGAGGCTATATTTTTTTTGTGCAAAATGGAGAGCACTATCAAATCCTAACAAAAGACCTAAATTTTGATACGCATCAAACAAGAGACTCAAATAAGAGGAGCTTTCTTGGGCCCACTTTTCCACTGCAGAAATTTCTTTTTGGCTTTGTGCATCAGAATAGACCCAACCATCTTTAACCTGTGCAGCGTTATTTTTAGTAGCTAGCAATGCTGTAAAACTAGCATCATCCTCTGAGACGATCTTAGGATATTTCCCAAATATTTCGGTCGTCGATGAGAAAAAGAACCCCCGATTAGACTCAAAACCCAAGACCGGATTAAAAATAAAAGTCTTGCCCGGATAATAGAGAAAAGGAACCCACAGGAGAGGAACCCGTCCTAATGAGATAGTTGCTTTGGTTACAAACAAATCTCCACCATCATTCACATAGAGATTTTTGGCACCAATGCTAAAATAGGCTTGTTCTTTATTAGTAGTAATAAAACCATCAGAAAAAGCAATCGTACGGGGAGTCCCTGAAAAAAAGACCTCAGCTCCTGTAGTGTAAAAATCTATTGGATCCCCTTCACTATTGTCACGACTTAAATAGAGCTCCCCTTCACTGAGCACTAAATTGCCACTAGCCCACCGTAATGTGAGAATAGCACCATCTAAGATATCTTTAGCACCCTCGTCGCTTCGCTGGTAATGGACAGCCCCCATGGCAGTTAATAGTTCGTTTTTGGTATCAATGACGACCCGATGAGCTGAAATAGTAGTTTGCTCGGCACTTGTAGCATCAGAAAAAGCGAGCTGGACTTGCCCCTCAAGGAGGATAAACTGCGCGGTACTACCTTGGAGATATACCCGATCAGCAGTTATTATTTCGACCGTTAGGGGAGCACTCTTCTCCTCAATCAGGGAAACGGGCTCTACAGGAACAAGATCATACCAGGCATATAAGCGTTGGCGTAACTCTTCAACACCCCCTGTAGAATCAACGTGTAAATATTGGGCGCGATTAATCAGCTCCTGATGTGTCGAACTCTCTAATTCTGATGAAAGCAACACCAGTTGTAGTGCAGAATCAATGCTCTGCTGAGCCGACAGAACCCCTACTGCGTTAAAGACCAATAAGAAAAAGATAACAAGAACCGAAAGTTTCGTACTAGTTTTTTTCATAAAGAGACTTGGCTACATAATACCCCGTGTAGGACTCCTTGCATAGAGAAACCTCCTCAGGTGTCCCAGTCACTACCACCTCTCCACCGCCATCGCCTCCTTCAGGTCCGAGATCAATGAGATAATCGGCCGATTTTATTACATCAAGATTATGCTCAATCAAAACAACTGTATTACCTTGCTCAACTAAACGATCGAGCACCTCCATCAGTTTTTTCACATCAGCAAAATGGAGTCCAGTGGTGGGCTCATCTAACACATAGAAGGTTTTTCCGGTACTCCGCTTTGAGAGTTCTAGGCTTAATTTTACTCGTTGAGCCTCTCCACCACTAAGAGTGGTTGCTGATTGCCCTAATTTAATATAACCAAGACCCACCGATTCGAGCGTTTCTACTTTTCTGCGAATAGAAGGTACTGGTGCAAAAAATTCGCCAGCTTCCGTAATTGTCATATTCAATACATCATGAATATTTTTCCCTTTGTAATGAATCTTGAGGGTTTCCGTATTAAAGCGCTTTCCGTTACAGACATCACACTTTACGTAGACATCAGGTAAAAAATGCATCTCAATCTTTAATCTACCATCACCTTGGCAATGTTCACAACGCCCTCCAGGCACATTGAAAGAAAACCGCCCTGGTTTATAACCACGTGCTTTAGATTCTGGAAGCGAGGCAAATAGCTGGCGAATAGGGGTAAAGGCTCCCACATACGTAGCTGGATTGGAGCGAGGAGTACGCCCAATTGCACTTTGGTCAATATTAATGACCTTGTCAATATATTCAGATCCCCGTATCTCGCGATACCCATCAAACAGCTCACTTTGCTTGGCCAAAATTCGTTTCATTGCCGGAATTAAAATCTCATTTAATAAAGTTGATTTACCTGAACCAGAAACTCCCGTAATGACCACCATTTTTCCTAAAGGAATTTCAACGTCAATGTTTTTAAGATTATTTTTACTAGCTCCAAAAATCTGTAAGGCGTGACCTCCACCTTGGCGCCGTGTAGCGGGGACAGGGATCGTTAGCGTCCCCTTTAAGTATTGTCCGGTTATACTAGCCGGATTCTGCTCAATCTCCGCCGGCGTCCCTTGGGCAGTTATATATCCACCTTGGATGCCAGCACCCGGCCCTAGATCTACCACATAGTCAGCTTCTCGGATGGTAGCTTCATCATGTTCTACTACAATGAGGGTATTGCCAATATCACGTAAGGTTTTAAGGGTATCGATGAGGCGATGGTTATCTCGTTGGTGTAAACCAATCGAGGGCTCATCCAGCACATAAATTACGCCACTCAAAGCTGAACCAATTTGGGTCGCTAATCGAATCCGCTGGGCCTCTCCACCACTGAGCGTTCCTGCCGGACGATCCAAGGTCAAATACTCAAGACCCACATTTATTAAGAAAGAGAGGCGCGACTGTATCTCTTTTAAAATCTGTTTTGCGATCTCTGCTTGGGTCGGAGTAAGAGCGACTTCTTCAAAAAATTGCTGTGATTTCTTAATTGAAAGCTTAGTTGTTTCAACAATGTTTTGCCCGCCGACTAACACAGAGAGGGCCTCGGTGCGCAACCGTGCCCCATGACAGATTTCACAGGTGCGACTGGTCATAAAGGAGTCCATCCACATCCTAATTTGTATCGAATTGGTCTCAAAATACCGACGCCGTAAATCGGTAATAATCCCGGCGAACGGCTTTTCCATAGTATAGGTACTATGATCTTTCTCTTGGGTATAGATGATCGGAATCCGTTCATCATTCCCATATAAAATTATAGCAATCATATCTTCAGATAATTGATTAAAGGGGGTATCGAGGGTGAATTTATAGTGTTTGGCAAGAGCTTCAAAAGGTGCTCGTGACCAAGTTGCCTCTGGGTTTTGACTAGCGATGGCACCTTGATTAAAAGACCGAGAACGATCTGGAATAATTTTATCGGGATCAAATTCTGTTTTAGTCCCTAAGCCATGACAAGCCGGACAAGCCCCAAAAGGATTGTTAAAACTAAAGAGGCGCGGTTCAAGGTCAGGAATGCTAATACCGCAGTGCACACAGCTCATCCTTTCACTATAAATCTCAAGACGTTCAGATCCATCTTGTTCAATAATTAAAATGGAGACTAACCCATTGGTCATTTCTGTGGCAGTCTCAATGGAGTCAGCTAGCCGACTGCGGCTTTCACGGCGCAGGACAATTCGATCTATAACGACCTCAATTGTATGTTTGACTTGCTTATCTAAACTAATTGAATCTTCTAAATCACGCACCTCGCCATCAACGCGCACGCGTACAAACCCGCCCTGTTTAGCATCTTCAAAGATTTTTCTGTGCTCACCCTTACGACCTAATACAACCGGAGCTAACACCATAATGCGACTCTCATCTTCAAGACGGTAGACCGCATCTAAAATTTGATCAATCGACTGTTCTGTTATCTCTCGGCCACATTCAGGGCAATAGGGTTGCCCAATTCGAGCCCATAAAAGACGATAATAGTCGTAAATTTCGGTCACGGTCCCTACAATTGAACGGGGATTGTTGTGGGTCGTTTTCTGTTCAATGGCAATCGAGGG
>JAQVOO010000140.1 GCA_028702575.1 Sphaerochaetaceae bacterium | reverse complement strand
TAGTGCCTTCACGTAATCCTCTGCGCTGCCGATGGCAATTTCATCTCACCTTCATTGTACTTTGCCTAACCAAGCTCATGCGCAGATAATCCTGCTCCAAATCCACATCCTTGAGCATGTAGAGAAACATAGCTATTTCTTTGGTTTATTGCATGCTGGTGTGTTCAACTTCACAGAATGGCCTGGTTTTGAACCTGTCATTTGCTATGGCTTCTCAAAGATATCTCCTTTATCTGATATCCCATTTTTCTTGAGAATGTCTCTAACGTCTTTAATGTTGAGCTGACACTTAGAGACTCGTTTGGAGTCGACCCAAGAGAGCAAAACACTCTTTTGGCATCGTCTTTCGCCAACATGGCATATAGGCATGACGTAGCATTCTTTCTTAGTTCTGGTCAATCCTACAATGAGTTCGCAAATCTCAGAATCTCTAATACATTGTGGGTCTCTCGGAAGTTCGCCGTTGTTAAGACCAAAAATAAACACATAATCCGCTGATAAACCCTTAGAACCTTGAAAACCTGTCATTTGGATTGGGTATCGAGTACTGCTTGAATCAACAGACCCATCAATGCCCCCTTCAGTAAAGTACTTGATAATGCATTGTTTCATGTCTAGCCCAACTAGTTCTTCTAATTGCTGTTCTAAGCTCGTGGTTTCATTCTCTAGGCCATTTACAATCATGTAAATCAGTTTAACAATTGCCATGTGCCTTTGTTTATATTCACCTGGGAGAAAACTCACTAATGGGGATCCATCCATAGATTTACTGATTATCTCTTTGTGTTTCTTGGGGGAGGGTATTTTATCGTAAAGCATCAATAGCCTCCAACCCATATTTGATGAGTCGTCCTTCATCAAGATATCGTATGCTCTACAGATGTCTGTTAGTTCAGTTGATTTATTATCTGGCTCAATATACTCAGCAATCGTGGGAAGTTTCTTTTTGACCGAATTCAAACATTGTGGCTTCCCAATTATTAATACAAGGGGATCCGTTGATTGGCTTTGTTGATATCTCTCTAGCTCATTTTTCAGTATATGACATACGTAGCGATCAACAAAAAGTGCAGCGGCTTTGTCTGATACCATTTCAAGCACTAGCAGCTTTGGATAATTTCTGTTAACTTCCTCTTTCTCTGGTTCATAGGCTACAAACTGCTTGGATATTCTGTCCTTCAAGTATCCTTTGTTAACCGCGCTGTTAACAATGTCATTCACAGATTCAACTATGACTTTGGGGCATCTGCTGCAATAAGGAAGTTCAAATAGGCTATAATCTCCGGAACGATACATACTTCTTAGGTTTCTTCCTAAATCGAACCTTTTTAGATAGATAGCCTGATCATCATCCCCTACAATCAAAATCTTTCCATGAGCTTCAAGCAATTTAATAAATGCAGCCTCAAGTGCACTGAAATCTTGAAACTCATCGATCAGGATATTGTCATATTCTGCTATTATGTCTGGCGCAGCTAATCCCTTTTTTAGGACACGATAAACTGAGTCATTGAACCCTACTGATTTGTAATAGCTACCTCTTTTCAAGTACAGCTTAAACATAGAACTAGACTCATCCAGTTTATGGAAAACCTCGTCGTAAATGCCCAAGCAAACTTTTGTATCTTCGGCAATAATTTTCCCTAAGGAACCAACTAAGTGCCACTCAGGGAACTGCTTATGGAAAATACCCGCACAAAACTTATGCATTGTGCTCACATTTGCGTATTGGTTTAACCTCCCATTCAAGTCATTTACAAGCCTATTGATGAATGTAAGCACCAAGTTATTCTTAGAATCGGTTTGGGCTAGCACTTTTTGGAAAGTTGTGGTTTTCCCTGTTCCGGGGCCGGCAACAATTATTCTCTTTTGAGCAGGAGAATTGATAATTAACTCTGTGTACTTGTCCCTCTCAGCTTGCTGATCAATAGTCACTTTAGTAGTTTGCATCGATGATCTCCTTGAATAAGTTCCATATTTTGACTTGCATTGTATCTATTAGCAGCTCCAAATCCCCATCCTTGATCATGCAAAGAAATACCGCCATCTTGTAGAATTTTTGCATGTGGGTTGGGATAAAAATCCTCATCAGCAGCAAACTCAGGCTCTTGGCCAGTGATAGCTTTAACCTGTGATGGAGCTTTGGGCGTCATTCAATATATCCTCAATTGCATGTTTAGTATCATCATCTAGATTCCGATAATCGTCAGTCCTCTGAATAATCGGTAGTCTATGGGCAAGTTCTTCATTATTGAAGAAAGGGAGTCTTTCGACTGATGCGATCCTATACTTACCCGCCTCGTCTTTCCTAAGTTGCGCTACCAAGAATGATAGGTAAAAAGCATTGTCTGAGGTAATCTGTCTTAGGCAATCATCTACTTCCTTATTGTCTTTATGCTCTATCAGGAATTCAACAACACTGCTGGGATAAAGGCTATTTGGTAGTTCTTGAATTTGCTCAACAACGTTTTTCCCAATTTGATCTTCCAGTTTCAACCTAAACATATCAGCGATCTTCTGCATTCTAAATTGCAGAGAAGGCGAATATTCTGATGCTGATAGTTGGTATAGAAAGGTCAGATAAATGGCCTTGGTGTTTTCGTTGATTAACGCATTAAAGAGTTTTATGGCGTCATTTTCGTTCGCGATACAGTTAAAAATGAGAGCTTTAATGGCCTCATAGGTCTGGGTTGAAGCCCTACGTATTTTATCAGAAGTTACTTGTACAAGGAGAAAAATATAAGCATTCAGATCTGAAGGCTCGAACTCATATGAGCATTTATTAATGAACAAAGTCCGAAAAGCGCTTTCTTCATCTTTTCCAAAAGCGCGTTCTCCTGCTCTTAGACTCTGCATGTATGATTTGTACTGCTGTGGCGAACACCCCCGTTCATTAGCATACTTAAAGTAGTAGTGGAAATAGCTGTCCTCCCTTAGCCTGTGTTTGAGATTACCAGTATGGAAGTCTGGTTTTCCTACTAAGCCGTCGTCAAAGCCTTCGATATCATCAAGATCAAACAACAGTTTTGAAACAAAGGTAATGACACGGAATTCTCTTAGATATCTAGCAGGCAGATTATATATTCTGCTTGCAAAAGTAATTTTTGCAGATGTATCTAAAGGGAATGGGACTGGGGTGGTTAAGTCATTACTTGTAAGTCCACAATGCTTAATCACATCATTTGCGTAAGACACTTTTCTTTGCCTGGAGGAAAGCAGCCGCCAAGAAATAGGGGATTCAGGCTCGTCGATTGGAGGATTACTGGTGATCAAATCCACAATTGGTGGCGCAAGCACCTCAATGATTGATATCAAAAATAAGTCAAAAGTGCAAAGCTGCCCCATCTGATACAACAACCTATAGTGAAAGCGGTTAAGAAGTTGGTTAGCCAAGCGTATTGTTGGAATACAATCAATTATAAAGGCTAGAACATTTCTATATGCATCAACCTCTTCAGCGGAAATGATTTGTCTTGTAGTAATGTCATCCATAACGTAATTAAACCTATCGATCTCATTAATAACAGGAACCGACATTTTAACTTGGATGATTTTCTCGAGATACTTGGTCCCGTTTGAGCCATCATTATCTAATGCGCTTGCCACGATCTCCCTGTCATAGGCAAGAATGTATATGACATTAGGAAGATTACCTACGGCTCGTATAGCTGTTAACATGCTTCGAATCTCAGCCTTATGAAGCCTATCTAAGTCGTCTATCAAGATGACTATTGGTCTTTCTAGTTTGTCCAACGCTTTTGATAGTTTTTCCTTAACCTTCCAGATATCTTTTTCATCCTTCTTCGCGTAAGTTGCCCAAAATGATAGTGCTAATCGACTAACTGTGATCGCCGCACCTAGTTTGGGATAGGTTAACGAAACTGTTGAACCAATTACCACTGCTGCATCCGCTAGCATCTTAAAGCACCTGCTGATACTTTTATATTTAGATAATTTATGAAGCCTAGACGCCACATGCGCAAAAAACTGACTGACGATGTTATCTGTATCTGTAATATACCAAGGATTGAACACGATGCTCTGATGTTCCTCTGTTTTGAGGATTTGCGAGTTTATCAGATTGATAATCGTGCTTTTACCAGAGCCCCATGAACCTTCTAGCCCAATACAAATACTATCCTTGCCTGAGTAGGTAGAGATGTAATTATATATGGTTTCGATAAATTGCCCGTATTCCAATTGCGATGTCGAACTATCGATTTCATCAATACTTTTTTTCGGATTATCAGGAATTATGGGTCTTTCAAGATTCATTTTTCCACCTCATTATCTTAGATCCTCTGAGTCCTGGATATTACTGACTCTTTGAATATATGACTCAAGCACCATAGGGTATTCCTTTTCATAGTGTGGGTTTTTGAAGTATTCACAACCTTGGAGTATCACCTTTTCGTTGGTAGGAGGATTATCCTTTTTGGGAATGTACTTGAGATGATAGAACATGATCCCGGTTACCTTTCGCAAGCTTGGAATACCGCTCACAATAGTGCAATAATCTTCAAGACATAAGTTAAGCTGCCCTGGTATGCATTCACAAATCTCACCATAGAGCTTCTTTGTCATGTCCTCCAAAGTCATTCCAGCTGCTCGAAGATGTTTAGTGCTTGTTACTCCGATAATCACAGGGTACTTCTCGGCAATAGCATCAAGTTTTCTTGCTTTTTCTGCTATTGATAGCATATACCTGTGTGGAATGCCACCTCGTAATCGTGTTTTACCTCCATTAACAGTGAAATCAATGCTCATGCCATCTATACAGATTTTCTTTTCGGCATCTTGTTGTAAAACACGAGACTCTTCTATTCTATGAATCAAGCCACTAATGTATAGATTTAGCATCTTGCAATCAAGACACTTGGGCGAAAACTTCCATTCCTCTGATCTGATTCTGGTTGGGAATCCCGTATAATGAATCCCCACAGGTCCGATTGTTTGACGGATAAGAGCATCAATCGTATCTAACACAAGATCATGATCACTCTTATGTTTCGTAACCAGTTCAAGGACAAATCTTTCTTGGCCATCAATAACTGTCCAATCAGGCTTGGGCTTTTTTTTTGAACAGGGATCCCCATATTCAAGCTCATACTTCAAATCATAATTACGCTCTTTTGCAAGTCGTTGAAGGTCTTTTCCTATTACAAGCTCATAGTAGGCTTCGGCTTGCTGTCTTTTACCGCCCGATCCTCTGCCTTCAATTCTTGCACCAATATCACTCTGATTAGATATTAGATCATTCAAATCCTCAAACAGAGCAAAGGCATCGCTGCAAACAAATGGCTCATCCAAGTATTCAAACCAGTCACTTAGTGTTTTCATGTTTTCTAGGTCTTCCATCATGAGAATCAACATTCAGAAGAGCAGGTGGATACACTACTCAGCGATTACCCGGATATTCTTAGCATTTATCACAGTACCGGTATCATAGATGCTTAAAAGGACACTCTCGGCTTTTTTTCTATCGCCTTGTCGATAGTATAAATAAGCCAGATTCCCGATCAGCTCCTGCTTCAGAAAGCCATTTTTATCTCTTATTTTATTGAGACACTTTATGGCATGCTTATAGTTGCCT
>JAQVOO010000139.1 GCA_028702575.1 Sphaerochaetaceae bacterium | reverse complement strand
GGTGTAGTAACTACAACAGTACAGGGATGGCCCTTTCTTATGCAACCGATTTTTGCTTTAAATATGCTCTAGTTCCTCCTTCAATTTTGACTCAGCCTACAATCCCACAAAAAAAGTGATTGAACCCGAATTAGCATAAGTATATCTGAAAACATGAAATAATTGATGAAAAATTCTCGTGTTGCGATCGAGTTTGCGAGAAGAACAAGAATCTTGAAACGTATATCCTAAAAACCCAGGCGATGATCATGCACACCAAGGTGCAGCAAAGTTAGGTCATGACCATTGATCAGAGTCTAAGCTCTATTACCAGCAATTTCCTAGTGATTACATGGTAGAGAGCACCGGCGTGAGTGTGAAGCTATCAGAAAAATTAAGACTAAATCTCTACTTCGACTCGGTGAGACGAAGTGAGGAGTTAATACAGCTAGATAGTGATATTACCCAGCAGCAAGAGAAGCTCCAAGTAGTGCTTAGGGAACAGGAACCGCTTGAAGATGATGAGTCACTAAAACGACACTTTCCGTATTTCAAGTTACAATATGATCCTAATGAAAGAATTCTTAAGTCGTTTGAACTGAATCGTAAAAAAGTTGAGAAAGCTACACAAACCTCTGGATTCTTTTCTATTATGACCCACAAGAGGGATGTGGATACTATGGAAATCTACCGAACCTACAAGCTTCAAAATGAACAGGAGAAGGCATTTCAACAGATGAAAACTCAGATGGTGTCCAACCGACAGCGTAACTGGTCTGAAGAGGGAAAAACCGAGAGGTTCTTCATTCTATTTGTAGCCATGCTCCTCGGTTCTACTGTATGACATATTTGGAGAACCACAGGATTGCATGAATTATTCTCATCATCATTGGATGTTCTGGATGAGATGAGAAGCATCCGATGTATCAAGCATACCGGACGGTCAAAGTTTATTACCTCATTCGTGGGCGAGCAGTTGGACATATGTGAGGCCTTTGGATTTGAAGTTCCTTAAGGCTGTGCTCCTGATTATGTCTCCCGAAAGAAACATCCCAAGAAAAGAGGACGTCCACGGAAGCGAGCAACCGAAATGGATTTATAGTATAAAAAGTCTTAAGACTCACGAAAATCAGTGGGGAATATACATAAGGCTTGCCGATGTTTCAGGACCAATGCTTCCTATGAACGGAAGTTGGCATCTGTTACAAGTAATACCATGCTAAATGTATTTAGGAATGGTTGTTTTATGCGGTTCTGTAACTAATTAGTGCTAATAAAACAATAGATTTTAGAACTATATGTATTGGCAGGCATCGAGTAATAATTAGTTCCCATTCCCACATAAATTCTGATTTCACCATAAATAATATGGTTATTATCAATTTTTGTACTAGAAAATTGTTTAGATGGCGAGTCAACTTTAGCAACAGTTCCTGTCGGCGTGATAGGATAATAGGCTACATAATAGGGGAACGAATTTGCTCCCGAGGTGAATCTAAAGTCGGCCGCAGTACCTCCCGCATCTGATGCGAAGTATAAACTTGCCGCAGTTTCTGTAGAGTTGTACCGCGCATATCCCACCAAATAACTATTAGCCGGGGTCTTTTTATCAAACAACTCATCTATCGGGATAACAGGAGGGCACGTTCGTTCGACCGAGAATATATAACTTCCTGGTTCGTCATACCCCCAAAAATAATAGCCGGAAACACTGAGCGCTGTTGAGATATCGGTACCACTTATGGAAATCTGCGATTCGTAACCACCCACCCTGGTAAAAAAAGGTAAAGCATAATTATTCGTTCGAATGACAGTTAATTCAATCCAGATATCTTTATATTGATACTTATAAGTATGGTTCTTACTTTTTCCCCATTCCCCTTTTATATTATAGGCGAAAGAGACATTAGGATCGGGGATTAATTCATCTCCAGCACCACTGGGGATGGTTACAGTCTCATTGCTATTTACAATAATAACGTTGTTGCCCAATGCAACAGGAGATCCACCACTATGTTTAAGGCCTAATATACTAATATACGTGCAACGATAAAAAATTCACGATACACGTTTGAATTGTTAAGCCTAGTATAATAAAATTTGTTTCCTAGTCCTTGTGAACCAAGGTTCGTAAAAGTTAGAGTGATATTAGGCTCTCCATGATATACATAGCGGCCTAGATACCCCTCTTTCTCAGTAAAGCTACCAGAAATATACGAATTTGGATTATTGGGGTTATCAGCGGAACCTACGTTTAACCCACTTAAACTTCCACCACCAGAGGGATCATATACTAATGTATTTGATGCTAGTAAAAGCCAAGGTCCTAAAAGCAATAGAAGCCATACAGCACTAAACCTCTTAATGCCAATATACGAAGGCTTTCTCCACAGGACAATCTTTAACATGATAGGAGCACTATGGCATAAGTTATCTTTTTTTTCAATCAAATGCTTTTTCATATTCTTGGATAAAACCTAGAAAATGGTATGCTGTTGTGGTCTATAAAGGAAGTTTTAATTAATTTTGCCTTGCTTCAGTATAAATAAAGGATGGTACTGGGGACTTTTGGAGGATAACTGACATAGAAAGATACCGCTTTCAGCATCAAATTAGTTTTCTGCTTTTCTGTGCTCTCCAAAAACTTAGCTCCATCCTCAATGCTCATCTTCCACTTACCAGTCCACGACTTTCTGGAATCACTGTCCGCATCAGCTGGAATAAGCAGTAAGGATGTGATTTGTATTGGGCTGTCTTAAAAGATTAATCTTTCAAGACAGCTTTCTCTTAAAATACCTCTTCAACAGATTGGGAAAAGCGGTAATGAGAAAAATTGTCACATTGTCTAGGAGTCTCAATTCTAAGATGGGAAAAAAACACACACCTGTCATTGATCTTGTAAAAGTATTAAGTATTTTTGCTACTTTTTATGGCTTATGCCCTAGGTAGGTATCTAATGGGTAGACTCTTAATGTATTTCAAAAGTTTGCATAATAATGAAATAATAATTGCCGTGGGTCTTGTAAAAGTTGGCATGCTTATTGCAAATAGATGAGTGCCCGTAACAAAGAACGGATGCGAATGAAAGATCATAATAATTATGGAGGTGTAATTATGAACTACTTAATCAACAGAAATTCGAACCCTATAAGTGTTACCCGTGAATTTGATTCCCTGTTTAACACACTGTTGAATGATTGGGGATTATCAACAACTAGATTTCCTAAGGTTGATATTTGGGAGGACGAGCAACACTACTACATTGCTGCTGAGCTTTCTGGTTACAATGAGAAGGACGTAGATGTTAATATTGACAAGCATGTCCTTAAAATTTCCTCAATAGTTGAAGCAGGGAAGGAAGAGGCTGATTCGAAGGATGAAAAGAACTACCTGGTTCGCGAACGGTATCACACTGATTTTGAGAGAAGTTTTTCGTTGCCAGATGACATTGATGAAGATAATGCTCAGGGCGAATTTACAAATGGTATTTTAACAATTACCATGCCAAAGAGACCTGACAAGCAACGCAAAAAAATTGAAGTAAAGGTTAAGTAACATATTCTAAAATAGAAGAGAAGCATCCGACCGGTTGGATTTGCTTAATTGTGGACCGGTCGGGGCTATCTAAACAAACGGCGTGTGAGCAGAGGGTAAGATCGTGAACAGGAAACAGAATAACTAAAGTGCATCGGAGATATTTGTACGCTACTTGATAAAAGTATTCAAAGCTAACAGTCATTGATGCATAGTTTTCTGAATATGATGTGAAGGGATGTGAATCTACGAGCAAAATTGCGCTAATGAGAACGAGGAAAATGTTGATTTAACATATCTTATAATTGTAATTTTATTAAATAATTAAATAAGCAAGGAGGGAAAATATGAATAAGAAAACTTTTCTAATTATTATTTTAGTGATTTTGATTAGTCTTTCTCCTTTGATGGCAAAATCTTCCTTAGCTAAAAAAGTTGATGGTACTATTGTCATTTTAAATGAAGATGATAAGACTTATGAAAACTTCGTAGAAAGAACTTATGATGTTCCCACAGGCTTTAAAATTAACGGTGGAAATAACCTCAACTATATGGGGATAGACTGGGATAAAGGGGCATTAATAGCTTTGGGAAATTATGTTCGAGGAGTTTATACTACTGGAGAGTTTTATTTACTTGAACTTGAAAAAAGTTACGACACAGCAACAATAAGATTTGATAGAGCTTACCCAAGTCCTACCCTTAAACTTTCTGATGGTACAGAAATTAAGGGATACTATGAGGATGTGAGGGCTCACAGTGTCTTTTCAAACTATCGAAATCTTCTTGGTGTTAAACAAGAAAAAACACTTACATACTCCTTGAGATTTAATGTTCCGAAAAATGTTGTGCCTACTTCTATAGTTTTCAGAGATATCAACAATCAAAATCCGAAAGAAATTAAGCTTGGAACTAAGGGTAAGCTATAATTCTTTTCTGCATCCTTCGGGATGCAGAGTTTTTAGGATTCCCTACACTGGTAGAATTTTCATATTATCTTCGAAATGGGATCCCTGACGGGTTTTGGAGATACGAGTAAAAAAGAAGTCTCTCTACCTACAGACACAAGCCTACCATATTAAGTATTACCAGTCAAAATAACCTCTTTTTAGCAATTACATAGAAATCTTGTAGCATTAGTTGGATTCGACTTACTATGTTTGTACAACTGGAAATATGCGGTCCCTATTTCTGAATCTACTCCGTTAACTTATTCTCTTAGAACATCGATCTAAACGATTCATCGTTAAAGATTAGGTGATTCAAAATTTTAATGCCTAATATTTTTTCTGCCTAAAGTAGCCTTCTTGTTACGTTGAGGTCTTCAGAGCTGGGTTGTAACTTTCCACTGGGATGGTAGTGAGCAACTACAATGGCAGTAGTTCGTTTACGCAGAGGAATTGAAAGGATCTCGCTCTTAGCGTAAAGGGTGCCACAGTAAGATTAGTGTTTTTATTGGATTCAAAAAGGAAGCACTGTGCAATTATTCTTTAAAGGGAAATTTGAAATTGCGAACATTACTTGGCGTGACCAATCAGCGGTTGCATTGATGTGATTAAAACAGTAATAATAATTCACTGTGCTCATTGAGTTTCAGCCATTTGAAAACTATGTTTTGATAGTTTAAGCTTAGAAAAGAGTTATGATTTCAAGTTTGAATCGAGAAATGTACTCTTGGCTTACTATCTGAGGAACGCATAACACCAAATATCCTATCAGGAGAGAGCGATTATGATTGAAAGAAATGAATCCTATAAATGGATAGTATTAGGTATATCCTTTTTATTAATGTTAGTTTTTGCAATATCATTGCAAGCTTTACCACCAATTTTTGGAAATATAATGAAAGATATACCTTTTTCCAATAAACAGGCAGGACTTCTAATGAGTTCGTACTCTTTTTTAGGGATTTTTTTCCCTTTCGTAGTAGCAGTTTTCATCGAAAAGTTAGATCTTAAAAAGATGTTATTGGTTGCTCTAGGCTTGGTGATAGTGGGGTTAGTAGGTTTTTCACTGTCTTCTTCTTACATACTGTTGTTGTTGTACAGATTGTTATCTGGAGCGGGAGCAACCATACTTGTTATATTAGCACCCCTCTTAGTTA
>JAQVOO010000016.1 GCA_028702575.1 Sphaerochaetaceae bacterium | reverse complement strand
AAGGTGGTGGTAATTATCTTCCTACAGAACTGCCTTGGATCAATGATGAAGAAAGAAAAAACCAAGTCCGCATTTCATGTCAGCTTAAAGTTAAAAACCCTCTCAAAATTAAAATACCCGAAGAGCTATTCCTTGTAAAAGAATATACCACGACAGTGGAGAGTATTAGAGATCTCACTCATGACATCAAAGAGGTTGTCTTAGCCCTTGTCGATCCTCCCCATATAGAGCCTAAGGCGGGCCAATTTGTCCAATTCCAAGTCCCAGAATATGAACTGACCGATGAGCCTGTGTATCGAGCCTACTCCATGGCTACAGTTCCTAGCAATAATACCCATATTGAGTTACAAATCCGCTTAGTTCCCAATGGTATTTGTACCACGTATGTCCATAAATACCTAAAAGTTGGTGATACGGTAATTGTAAATGGTCCCTATGGAGAGTTCTTTTTACGCGATTCAGATAAGGATGTTATTTTCATTGCTGGAGGATCCGGCATGGCTCCCATAAAATCAATTTTACTAGATATGGCTGAGAAAAAAAGTCGGCGTAAAGCCACTTATTTCTTTGGAGCCCGCACTGGCAAAGATTTATTCTTGATTGAAGAGATGCGCGAACTCGAAAAGGAAATGGAAAACTTCACTTTTATCCCAGCGCTTAGTGAGCCCACACCAGAAGATAACTGGACTGGGGAAACTGGGTTGATTACGGAAGTGGTAAGACGGTTAGCCGGAGATGCTACCAATAGTGAAGCTTACTTATGCGGTAGCCCGGGTATGATTGATGCGTGTATCCATGTTTTACATGATTTAGGGATGCCTGAAGAGTCGGTCTACTTCGACAAATTCTCTTAACAGAAAGGAGTTATCCTAATATGAAACAAACACCTGCTTATGATGCAATCCAACGACAAATGCTTCCTGGTGTTATCACCTTGGAAGGTTTTTTAGGTACCGATACTCGTCACCTAATCGATATTATTAATGCTGACGATGCAACGGTACGCCAAATGGAAACGACCCATGCCAAAATAGCAGCGCGCATGCAATACTTTCGTGATGCAGGGTTGCCCGGCCTCGGTGAATTTATTGCTATAGAGCCCCATTTCGATGTCCGCGTCGATTCAGTACGGGGAAAATTGCCTTCACCGTTTGGGGGACCGGGCATGTATGAAAAAGTGAATACTACCGTTATAAATAAAGAGTTGGAAAAACAGATTGTATTTACCGATCTCCATATCCATTTTATAAGGGACCATGGTTTTTACCAAGGAAAAGGGTCGCCCTACCGTCTCGAACCTAACGACCTGGTTGCTATACTTGAGGTAGTTTAAAGCTTATCCCAAGATAATTGTAACACTTGCTCGACAAATAACTGGGCTAACTGTGCATCAAACTGAGCACCTGAGCCCCGTTTTAACTCTAGTGCCGCCTCCCGTACTTCCATAATAGAGCGATACGGTCTAGCTGCAGTCATGGCATCGTAGGCATCGACTACCCCAATAATGCGGGCTTGCACTGAAATATCTTCTCCCCTTAATCCACGCGGGTACCCTCTACCATCGATACGTTCATGATGTTCAAGGACGTATGTGGCCAGCTCACCAAACTCCCCAGCTGCCCCTAATATGCGCCACCCAGTTTCCGGATGATGCTTAATAATTTCCCACTCATCATCATTTAAGGGCCCTTCTTTATTGAGAATTGACTCGTCAATAGCGATTTTACCAATATCATGTAATAATCCCACCGTCCGCAACCCAGCAAGGTCTTTAGCTTCTAATCCATAGGCTTCTCCTAGACGTACCGCCAGCTTACTCACTCGCTGTGAGTGCAATTCTTCGCGTGGATTCTTCTCAAAAAGAGTGCTAATAATAGCTTGAACTGCTCTACTGCGTGAACTGGGACTTTCACTGAGCTTGCTCTGATTCATCATATTTTCAGCTTGTTTCATTATTTCATCTAGGTCTTCTGTGACATCATGTTTTACGGCTACACCAAAAGAGATAGTCAACTCTACATTTTCAACCTTGATGGGATCGACTCGATTTTGAACTTTTTCTATAAAAGCCCATGCCACAAATCCTTCAGTTTGAGGAAGTAAAAATGTTATTTCATCTCCTCCGGTTCGAGCACAGAAAACTCCTCCACCGTCACACACTGTACGTATCTGTTTTGCAAGTCGAACGAGCAATTCGTCTCCCGTGTTACGGCCGAAGGCATCGTTGATGATCTTAAGGCCGTTTACATCTCCAATAATTATAGCCAATGGATAGGCTTGGTTAGCATCAAGTTTTTTCAGTTCCGCTGCAAAGAAAGTACGATTGTATAAACCGGTAAGACTGTCGTGGGTATTGGCATAGACAATCGCCTCTTCCATTGCTTTACGCTCTGAAATGTCGATTACCATACTAAGATGGTATTGGGTAGTATCAAAAGAAGATATAAAGGTGGTAACTGCCATATTAACCCAAACAAGTGAGCCATCACGTCTAATATAACGCTTGTCCAAAGAAAAGTTGTCGATCTCTCCAGCCCTGAGTAGCTCCATTTGGCGTAAATCTTCAGCTCTATCGTCTGGATGAGTAATCGTCATCCAATCTGTTTTGAGATACTCGTCTTTTGAAAAACCAACAATCTCGAGAAATTTATGGTTAACATCAACCGATTTTCCAGTTTGAGAATTAGTGACACAAATCCCCATTGGAACCTGTGCAAACACCGTCTTAAAACGATATTCACTTATTTCCAGCTGTTTGGTAATATTAAGGCGGTGGACTTGATTAAATAACAACATTGCAAGCACATAAAAGGCAAGTGGATACACACTCAGAAGCGGTAACACCATAACTTGAAAAACTTCATCTATTGGTTCCTGCTGAACAAGAAAAAGGGCAAGTAACATAACGACATGGATAATTAACCCAACCAAAAAAGGTTCAATCTGCAGTGGATTATTCTTTTTTATAAATTTTTGGTACCGAAAATGGTGCCAAGAGGAACCAATCGCAAAGGCTGTCAAAATTGTCGTAACTCCAGTAATGACCCCTCCTCCGCCAATGAGGAGACGGTAGGCAACCATCATTATAACTGCAATAACGGTGGGCACAACCCCAAAAACCATCCCTGCAACCCCAATTAATATAGTTCGGCTATCGAATATGAGCCCCTTAGTAAATACAAAAGGGCGTGACATGATAAGCATCCCTACCAAGCCAATAGCAATCCCTAACGCTAAGACATGCAAGAGACTTTTACGTGAGAACTTGAAGGGATAAATAGCATATATTGCACTGAGAGAAAGTAATAGAGCAATGTTATAAACAAGATCAATTACCATTTTTGGTGGCCCCCTTTGTCAGCATTCTCGGACGAGCTAGATATAGGTGAGCACAAATAACATACCGAAAGGTTGCACAGGCATAAAACCTTTTTTTAAAATATGTAACAAGTTTAAGCTTATAACAAATCTACTTACAAATATATAACTTTATTCCTGCCTTGTGATTTAGCCATATATAGAGCTTTGTCCGCTCGACTAACAATACTCTCGATTTCGGTGTCGAAAATAGTCACATCGACTACTCCCATACTTATCGTCACGAGAAAAGAGTTTTCTGCAACAATAAAATGGCCTTGTTCTACACATCTCCGAATTTCTTCAGCCATCTCCAGCACTTTTGGTAAGGGGAGCCCCTCCAAAGAAATGATAAATTCATCGCCCCCAAACCGTGCTACAATATCTTCACAGCGCACTACTCGACGAATTATAGTGACTAATTGCTTAAGAATTTGGTCACCTGCAAAATGCCCATAGGTATCGTTAATCAGTTTAAAGTGATCAATATCGAGCACCATCACCGCTAAAGGAAGCATATTCTGCATATATCCATCAAGTTGTTCATGTAAGTGCTCAAAGAAATACCTACGATTTGCAACTAGGGTAAGCGGGTCCTGATACGACAATTCCCGCAACTTTTGTTGCATTAGTTTCCGTTCGGTAATATTTAAGATTAACGCAGTCACAGCCCGCTGGTTATCATACAGTGACATGAGAGGGAATAAACGAGCTTCGTACCATTGCAGACCCATGGGCCCTGTTTTGGGTATCCCTTGGACCGTATCGGGAGCTAACTGGTACTCAAAACTGTGTAACATATTGTTGCGGAGCGTCCTTTTTACCTCCTGCATAAATGACTGAGCAAATTGCACTTCCATGAAATCATAAATATTTTTTCCCTTTAAAGTTTGCGGATCATCATATAAAGAGCGCTCGGTGCCCCCAAAAACATCCAGGTAAGTCCCCTCTTCGGAGATAATAAAAAAAGGATCGGCAATTGAACGTAGTAGATTTTCATAGAGATCAACCATAGCGTGGTGGTTCATATAATCTTATCTCCTTAAAGTCTTTATCTGATGCTATTTGATCTAGGGGAAGTTTCAAAAAGGCCTCCACTACCGTGGGGTCAAACTGTGTTCCGGCATAAAGAAGTAATTCTTTACAGGCCTCTTCAGGGGTGATTGGCGTTCGATATCCTAGATTATTGGTCATTGCATCAAAGGCATTGGCAACAGCAATAATCTTAGCTGGTAAGGGAATACTACCATCTTTAAGACCTTGAGGGTAGCCTCTACCATCTGGTCTTTCGTGGTGAGCCAAAATCCAATCGGCAATCCGGCCAAAGTTTTGCACTGAACGTAGAATCTGGAACCCCATCTCTGGATGACGACGCATCCGCGCCCATTCATGACTACTTAAAGGGCCTTTGCGATTGAGAACATCACTTTCTATAGCAATTTTTCCAATGTCGTGGAGTAAGGCTGCCAAACGTAACTCATCTAGTTCTCCAACTGGAAGACCAAGCGCCTCACCAATGGCATAGGCTAGTTTTGCAACATGTTCACTATGATTTTTTTCGTATGGGCCTATTTCATGCAATTGAGCGACCAATAATTTTATAACATCGTGTTTATAACTCGAACTTTCCAATAGTTTACGGCGATACATAACATCTTCAGCTTCTTTAAACAACGGTTCTAGTGATTTGCTAGGAGCATGCAGGGTAGCAAAACCAAAAGAGACCGAAAGCTTGGTTCTTCCAATATTAGAAGTGGCAATTTCTTTTTGGATAGTAGCAATTTTTACCTGAGTTTCTTCACTTGTGGTATTGGGGAAAACCATCACGAATTCATCACCACCAGTTCGAGCTATGACAGTGTCACGTTCTTCAGCCATCCGTAAGTAATTGGCACAGGCTTTCAATAGCAAATCACCTGCTTGGTGTCCAAATACATCATTTGTGAGTTTTAAACCATTAACATCACACACTACTAAAGAGAGGGGGAGCACTTGCTCCGTCGCAAAACGGGTTGCTTGTTGTTCCTCTAAATAACGGCGGTTATATAACCCGGTTAACTGATCCCGATAACTTAAATGGAGAATTTTCTCTTCATAGAGCTTTCGTTCAGTGATATCACGACTCACTCCAATAATTTCAATGTTCCCGGCCTCCCCATAGCGAAAATTAATGGAAGAGTCGGCCCAAACAACCGCTTTATCACCTCTAACATGGCGCATCTGGATTTTCCAATTGCCATTAACTTTTGGATTTTTACTAAACTCATTAACCATTAGACCTAAATTGTTCTTAATTTTCCCCATATCATCAGGATAGATAAATTCTGAAAATGGCAATGAAGTTAGTTCATCCGGCCTATATCCTAAAAAATTGAAGGCAGAGGGGCTGATATAATTAAATTTCTTCTTAGTAATATTATAGACCCAAATAACATCCGAGGCGTGTTCAGTAATTAAGCGATACAGATGTTCACTCTGGGCTAAAGCAATTTCGCTCGCCTTGCGGTCAGAAATGTCGAGTTGCATCCCAAAATGGCCAGCAACTAATCCATTATGGTCGTAAAGAGTTGAATAATCGCCCATCACCCATAAGAGAGAGCCATCTAGACGACCTACTTCGGACTCCACTTTGACCCGTCCTTTATCAAGTAATTTTCGCCATATTTTTTTAGCTGCTTTTAGATTATGTTTAAATAATTCAGCTACGGTCACTCCTGTTATTTGTTTTGCAGTAGTTTGATACATAGTTAAAAAAGCTTGATTCGTGCGCACAATCCGTTGGTGTTGCATCACATAGTTCAACGCAGCCTCTTTGTCAGAGGCGTGCTCCCAATCGACGGGAACATCAAGCATGAGCATACACATCCCAGTAAGGGTCTGATCAAACAGCAAGTTCATTAAATCGAGTTCACGTTGTTTTTGTTTCTCTTTTTTTATCTGTTCTGTGACATCTTTGGCTGCTCCATATACTAAGTTATTACTGACATAGGCCTGCCATTCAATAAAACGGTATGAGCCATCCAGATGACGAAAGCGATGGACGAAACTCTGGACAATTTCTTCATTGTAAAGGGCGACATGAACCTCTTTAAGCAAAGATTTTTCCTGCGGGTCTATGTAATCGGTAATATTTGACCCCAACAAAGAGACTTTTTGATACCCAAAGGTTCTTGTCCATTCATCATTTACCAGGATAAAAGTACCGTCAAAACTCATAATAGCGAGCAGCGTAGGGGTGAAACTGATAAGGTTTTCATGTAAAAGTAACCGCTTTTTTATATTACTCACATCAACGGCTTGGATAACAACAAAGCCAATTTCAGGACTCATCGCCCGAATGTTGACCCATCGATCTTGATCCTCGATCTTTTGGGTAAAATTCTGACTTCTTCCGGTTGAACCAATTCGTCCCAGAATGGCAATCGGATTAGATTCACTTTGTAAAACTTGCGGGGCTAGATCGGTAATTCTCTTGCCAACAATGGCTTCGCACTGTAATGAAAGCAATCGGGCAAAGGCTTCATTAACTTCTATAAACTCACAATCGAGTGCGGTTTGTTTTTCGTCAGTGATGATTTTGATATACGCATAGGCGTAAGAAGATTTAGTAACTATGTTACGGTAAAATTCTCCCGGCATCGGTCCATTCCTTGTAACCAGCAGTTTACCATGAAATCTTGATTGATTCCATAAATTTAGAACACGTGTCTCTATCTTGCTTTTTGGTAGGAGTTTAGCACCATAGGGGAGATTTCTTCATCCCGTCACCTCTAAAGCTAATTTAAGAGAAGCTACCCGAACCGACATCGAATCAGAGCGTGAGGTAAGCACAATCGGTATTTTAGCCCCAACTACAATCCCAGCAGAAATAACATTCGGTACCGATAAAAATGCTTTATAGGTAGCATTAGCTGCATCGAGATTACCAAAAACTAGGATGTCGGCATCACCCGGGACCTGGCCCTCGATCCTTTTCACTTGGGCTGAATGTTTTGAGATTGCGACATCGAGTCCAAAAGGGCCCTCGACAACTGCATTTTCAAAAATAGCTGTATTTTTCTGTAGAAATACCAGTTGTGAAGCATCAGTAGTTGAGATAATCCTTGGATTTACCGTCTCCACGGGACATACTAAGGCCACTTTGGGTTGCTCAATACCCATAGCATGCGCCACGGTTATGGCATTGCTTATTATTTGCACTTTTTTATCGATGTCAGGAAGAATTGAGACAGCCGCATCGGTCAACAATAGCGGCTTATGATACCAAGGCAGATTAAGTTGTGCGACGTGGCTTAGTAACGCGTCGCTTGGTAATAATCCAAAATCTTTATGTAGAATTGCACGTAAGAAATCAGCAGTGTGCACCGCACCCTTCATGATTACTTGGATAGTCCCCTCACTTGCCATTTGGGAAGCTAAAAGACAGGTTTCTATCTCATCTTTGGTATCAAGAAAGGTAGCTCCCTCAAGTGTAATTTTCAAGGATTCAGCTTTTGCTATAATCTCAGTTTTATTACCAATTAACAAAAATCCTATAGAAGGATCATCTCGCAAAAATTCCCAAGCCTGCAAACTTTCAGGATGTTCAGCACCCACGATAGCGACGGTTTTAGTTATTCTACTCATATTCCATCACCTCCCGCGTATGATTAAGAACCGCATAGGCATTCTCAGCCAAAGACTGCATCTCCCCTTCACCAGGAATAATAATGATTGGCGCCAGACTCCCAAGGCGTTTTTCAATCATACCCATCATGTTAGTATTATGAGCTATCCCACCAGTTAACACAACGGCATCTACTTGCCCCTCCAACACAGCAAAATGGCTCGCAATTTCTTTGCTAATCTGGTAGATCATTGCACGTAGCCAAAATTGAGCTTCGCTAGTATCTTTTTCTAATAATTGTATTACATCTCTTGTCCCGGCATAGGCAAATAATCCCCCCGATCCAGTAATTCTTTTCTTTAGTTGCCCATAGCTATAGGTACCCGAAAGAACTAGTTTAATAAGATCTCCAACCGGAAGCCCCCCTGAGCGCTCTGGAGAAAAAGGCCCTTCCCCATCTAGGGCATTATTTACATCAATTACCTGGCCATACCGGTGTGATCCCACCGAAATTCCACCACCCAGATGGGCAACGATGAGTCGGGCCTCATGATAAGGTTTGCCTAATTTCTGAGAGGCTTGCCGTGCTACATATTTTTGATTTAACGCATGGAAAATACTTTTTCTTTCAATTTCCGGTATGCCCGTGATACGTGCTTCTGCAATCATTTCATCGACAACAACCGGATCGGCAATCATAGCTTCACAGCCATACCGTTTGGCAATAGCATCAGCTAAGGGTGCTCCTAGATTACAAGCATGTTCACCGTACCTACAGTTTTGCAGATCATGCAACATGAGACTATTTACCCGATATACTCCACTTTGCAATGGGTGTAAGAGTCCGCCCCGTCCCATAACAATTGCCAGCTTCTTAGGTTGGATATCCTGTTCTTCAAGAAATTGAATTACCAGATTACGTCTAAACGCAAACTGATCATAGACCGAGCTAAATTGGGCTAATTCTTCAATGGCATGATCATGATTTTGCCAAGCAATTTCTACCCCATTTGCAAATAGGGCCAGCTTGGTAGTAGTAGATCCTGGATTAATTGCGAGGACAACGCCTTTTGTATTGCTCATTGCTTTTCCATCGGATGTGCTTTCACATAAGCCTCTGTTTTATTAACGATTGCTATATTTGTATCCAAGAAAGATTTCTTGCGTAATACCAACGGAATACAGCGAACCAAGGTTTCTAAAGGAAGTGCGTTACTAATTAACAAATATGCCGTTACCATGACTACATTAGCTGCTGAAAGCAATCCTTCATTTTTGGCAATATCGGTCGCAGGGATGTAGTAAACATTAACATCTGTACGTTCTACCTGGCGTTGAATAATAGACGAATTAACCACGATAGTTGCCCCAGAGACCATCTTAGGCTCAAATAGATCTAATGACGGGCCATTAAAGGCCAAGAGCACTTCTGGATGGTCAACCAAAGGTGATCCTATTTCCTGATCAGATAAAATAACACTGACATTGGCACTCCCACCTCTCATCTCAGGGCCATAAGAGGGTAACCAAGAGACATGTAAGGCCTCAGTCATACCACAAGTCGCTAACAACTCTCCAGCAGACAATACCCCCTGACCGCCAAAACCGGCAATCTTCACTTTGTGGGTAACCTGAGGAATATCATCTTTCAAAAGCGGTACAGCGGCAGAACCTGTTAACAGTTCTACTAGCTGGGCATCATCTAGGTAAGGATACGGTATGCTTGTAGCTTTTCCAGTTGATGAAGAAATAGTATCTCGCACCAAACCTAGCGGAAAATGATGCGTCATCTCTTTTTCCATCCAACTTCGTGCTTTTACCGGAGACATACCCCAGTTGGTGGGGCAGGGAGAAAGGATTTCAACGAAAGAAAATCCAATGCCATCGATTTGAGCTTGCAATGCTTTTCGGATCGCTTTACGTGTTTTAATAATTCCTTGTGAGGTGGCGACTGAGCACCGCTCTATATAGACGGGAGGCACGAGGGCATTCATGAGTTCAACCATGCCAATGGGACGTCCATCTCTGGCGACGTCACGGCCAAAAGGGGTAGTTTGGGTTATTTGTCCCAAGGGAGTCGTTGGAGCCATTTGACCACCGGTCATGCCGTAAATAGCATTATTAATAAAGAAGACGGTAATGGGTTCTCCTCGATTGGCAGCATGAATTATTTCGGTCATCCCTATTCCGGCTAAATCTCCATCCCCTTGATAACTAATAACTACGGCATCTTTCACAGTTCGCTTCACACCTGTTCCTACTGCAGGGGCTCGCCCATGAGAACATTGTATATTTCCGGTGTCGTAATAATAGTAGGCAAAAACAGCACATCCAACCGGAGAGAGGAAAATCGTCCGGTCTTGAATACCCAGATCATCAATAGCCTCCCCAATCAATTTTTGAATCGTTCCATGACCACAACCCGGGCAATAGTGGGTTGTTTCAATTTCAATTCCTTTGCGTGTATATCCATCGTAAAAACTTTGGGCTTTACCAAAGCGTTGAATTAGTTCAGCCATGGGGGCCTCCTTTTTTACTTTCAGCTAAATCACACTTGACAGCTGTAAGTAATTCTCTAACGGTGGGAGTTTCACCGCCCATAGTGAGATAGCGGAATACGGGAACTCTTCCTTTGACCGCTAAATCTACATCATTTGCCATCTGTCCGTTACTCAGTTCAACTACCCCCAACGGAATGTTGCGATCTGCAATTGCACCAAGAGCAGCTGTCGGAAAAGGAAACACTGTTTTAGGCCGGAGCAATCCTGCTTTTATTCCTTGCTGCCGTAAAGCCTGCACTACAGAATGACAAATCCGGGCAACAATGCCATAGGCTACAAATACAAATTCTGCATCGGCGACCGAAATCTCCTCATAATCAGTAATGTCTTGAGCAACTTGCAAATACGTTTGTTGTAAATCTTCATTATGTTTTCGTAGTAACGGTGCGCTCATGTAAATTGAGGAGATGAGATTCTTTCTACTCGCCTTATCGCCGTAAACAGCCCACTCTTTCCGTTGGCCATGCAGTACTGGACCAGAAATTTCCACTGGTTCCATCATTTGGCCAATGTAGGCATCGCTGAGGATACAGACTGTCATCCGATAGGTATCGGCTATCTGAAATGCTTTTTTTGTAAAATCGAACATCTCTTGGGCAGACGCTGGGGTTAAGGTAATATTAGCATAATTACCATGCCCACCACCTTTAACCACCATATTATAATCACTCTGCTCGGGCCAAATATTTCCTAATCCAGGTCCCGCCCGTTGCATATCGATGACTACCGCCGGGAGCCTTGCTCCAGCTAGGTATGAAAGCCCCTCACCCATCAATGCAATCCCAGGACCAGAAGAGGCCGTCATGACCCGTGCTCCCGCACTTGCGGCACCATAAAGCATGTTAATGACACTAATTTCTGATTCGGCCTGTAAGAAAGTTCTTCCCGATGCCGTAAAATAGTAGGCGGCAGCTTGTGCTATTTCACTCGCTGGTGTGATGGGATAACCAAAGAAGTGGGTGCACCCACCCATGAGCGCCCCATAGACAGCGGCTTCGTTACCTTTCATCAATCTACAATTCATCACGGCTACTCTCCTTGTTCCCAAACACTGTTAAAGCTCCTGGTTCTGGGCAATTGAGAAAGCATAGACCACAGGCTGTACATGCTTCAGCATGGACAAACTGTACATAATCGTAACCTTTGACATTGAGTTTGCCTGACATAACTAGGCAGTTTTTAGGGCAGACAGAGACACATACCGCACACCCTTTGCATTCATCGTCTCGTACTCGAACATGATTCATGCAGGACCTCCTGGCAAACAGGATCGACCTTCTACTGAGTGATCCACGTTTAGCGTTGGCCTCTTCATGTTTATTATATAACAGAATCGACCGTATTTGTTATTAAATTCAACTCTAACTGGGTTATACCAGCTATTTGTTTTAATTTGACACTTAAGGATCAATGTGTCAATATTAAATTTATTGCTAAATCTCTGTTTTTTATCTAAGAACCCACTCAAACTCTTGCCCTACTTAGAAAAAACATATATATTTCTTTTTGACAGATTTTGATTATTTGTCAATATTAAATAATAGCCAGTTGGCAAATGGGAAAAGGAGCGATTATGTACCACACAATCCCCCAATTATTACAACATATAGTGCAGCAATACGGATCAAATGAAATTCAATTAGCAAAAGATGATGAAGGAATTTTCCACGCGACTACATATCAAGAATTTTATACAGAGGTGCTTCAACTAGCAGCAGGATTACATACCTTAGGGGTAAAACGAGAGGCTAATGTCGGCCTGATTGCCGACAACCGCAAAGAGTGGCTTAGCGCTGACATGGCAATTTTAGCCTTGGGAGCAACCGATGTTCCCCGCGGAAGAGATGCGATGCCCTATGAATTGGAATTTATCCTCAAGATTACTGAAAGCGAAGTCTGTTTCGCTGAGAACTCTGAACAGGCTTGGAAAATTTTACAGTTAATACCCCAGTTGCCTCTCCTTAAGACCTTGATAATTATGGATACTGTTCATCACACAGGAGAAGCTGAAAATCTAACATCGGATACTGTCTCTATTCTTACCTATGAAGAGGTATTGAAAGCTGGAAAAGATTATCATACGCAACACCCAAAGTTTGTTGAAGAACAAATTGCAGCAAGCAAAAACGAAGATGTGGCCACGATAATATTTACGAGTGGGACGACTGGAGAGCCCAAGGGAGTCATGCTTACCCACCAAAACTTCCTATTCCAGTTGGAACAATTGCCCAAAGTAATCGATTTTCATAAAGGTGAACGCTGGTTGAGTGTACTTCCGGTCTGGCACTCGTTTGAGCGTATCTTACAGTATGTTGTCGTCTCTCAAGCCTCGACAATAGCTTACTCTAAACCAATTGGAAAGATAATGTTAGTTGATTTACAACGGATTAATCCAGCATGGATGGGTAGTGTGCCTCGTATCTGGGAAGCGGTTAAAACAGGTGTATATCAGAGTGTGAAGGGGAAAAGTGTTATTTCTCGGAGCCTCTTTCACTTCTTTGTCTGGGTTGGTGGTCAACACGCCAAGGCTTTAGACCTAGTTGCCAATCGGATGCCTAAATTCTCACGAAGATACTATATTCTTGATTTATTGTTGGGCATTATTCCTCTTATTCTATTAACTCCTTTCAAATTGCTGGGCAATGTCTTGGTCTTTAAGACAATTAAAAAGAAGTTCGGTAGGAACTTTAGGGCAGGTGTTTCAGGAGGTGGCTCACTTTCAACTTCAGTCGATACCTTTTTCAAAGCAATTGGAATTACCCTTCTCGATGGGTACGGTCTGACCGAAACAGCTCCCGTAATTGGCCTACGCAATATTAAGCATCAAGTCCCTGGCACAGTCTCTCCTCTACCGGAAACTGAAATCAAGATTATTGACGATAGGGGAAATCCAGCTAAACCAGGACAGAAAGGAGTTATTTATGCTCGTGGCGGACAGGTTATGAAGGGATATTATAAACGCCCAGATTTAACCGAGGCGGTACTCGATGCCCAAGGATGGTTAAATACTGGAGATATTGGTGTGTGGACCCACTCTGGAGAATATGCTATTCGGGGTCGTGCAAAAGATACGATTGTCCTCTCCGGTGGTGAAAATATCGAGCCTATTCCTATTGAATCACGACTACGGGAATCAGAATATATTGAGCAGGCCGTCATTGTTGGGCAAGATAAGAAATATCTTGGCGCACTCATAGTTCCTGATACTAAACAATTAGAACGTTATCTGATTGAAAATAATATTCCCTATATGGCTCGTTTCGAGCTTTCTCAATTACCTGAAGTAAAAGAATTATTGAATTCTGAAATAAATAATTTGATTGGGGCAAAAGAAGGTTTTAAGAGTTATGAACGAATTAATCGATTTGCAATCTTAAATTCAACCTTTAAAGTAGGCCAGGAACTCTCTGCCAAACAAGAAGTTATGCGACATAAGATTAATGAAATTTACGCAAAAGAGATCGCTCTGTTATTTTCTTAACAGCGCTATAGCCCAAAAGCGTAAGAACCCCCGATACTTGTAAATCTGGGGTTCTTTTTATATGATTGTTGCAAATGCAACGCCACAACTTTGCTTTGCATGGTAAGATGGAGACAATATGGCAACCAAGAGGATAGATTTAGAAAAGAGTGTCTATGCCTTATGTACTCAAGACCCGGATTTAGTCCCGATTCTAGCTGAATTAGGTTTCACTGAAATACTAAAACCAATTATGTTAAAGACAGTTGGTAAGGTGATGACACTGCCAAAAGGTGCCACTATGCGCAATATTGAATTAGCAACAGTGGTAGAAAAACTAAAAGAGTATGGATATACCATAGAGGAGGAGAAAGAACATGAGTGCTGAAATTAACAACAGTGTACACAGACAAGAGTTGCTCAAGCAACTGATCAAGCGGTTACACGCGGGTGAAGATTTTGATGCCGTTCAAGCCGATTTTGCTCGTGAATTTAAAGGAGTCGGGGCCGATGAAATAGCTGCTGTTGAGACAGAGTTAGTCAAGCAAGGTGCCGTAAAAGTAGAAGAAATTCAGAAGCTTTGTGATGTCCACGCCTCCCTTTTCGAGGAATCTATTGCAGACATCCATAGCGATAAAAAATATGATAAAGATCATGGACACCCCACGTGGATTCTTAAAGAAGAAAACAGGGCTATTGAAAGACTCTTTAGTGAAAGAATTGACAAACATGTTACCGAGTTACAACAGGGCAAGCCCAGTGCTTTAGGAGCCTTGGCAGCCGATCTTGAAGATCTTTGGCAAATAGATATCCACTATTCCAAAAAAGAGAACCTCTGGTTCCCTATTATGGAACGATACGGTATAACAGCACCACCTCAAGTGATGTGGGGCGTTGATGACGAAATTAGAGAAAAAGTGAAATCTATACGAGGACAACTCGATGAGATGCTGGTGGCCGGGCGCCCTCCAGCTGAAAAAATACAAAATTTCTTGCAAGATTTAAAAGAGGCGAAAAATCAGATTGTTGAGATGATTTCAAAAGAGGAAAACATCTTAATCCCCATGGTAAGTGAAACCTTTTTCTTAACCGACTGGCGTCAGATTAGTGAAGGAAGTGCTGAAATCGGATATTGTTTATTAGATGATCACCCCACCTGGACGCCTCCGGTCGAAGCTAAAGCCAAAACTGTAGCAACACTAACGTCCCAAGGAATCGTTCAACTGCCGACAGGATCCTTTACCCTTGAAACGTTAACTCGAGTTCTCAACACACTGCCTATCGATATTACGTTTGTCGATGCTAATGATGAAGTGGGTTATTTCTCACAGTCTAGCGAGCGTATCTTCCCCCGAACTGAAGCTATTATTGGGCGAAAAGTTGTCAACTGTCACCCACCAGCCAGTATGCATGTGGTAGAGAAAATACTTGCTGACTTTAAATCGGGAGCGCGTGACCTAGCCGAATTCTACATCCACTTAAAAGGGATGTATGTCTACATCCGTTATTTCCCAATTCGGGATGATGAAGGCACCTATCTAGGAACTCTTGAAGTAACCCAGAATATTGCCCCAATCCAAGAAATTAGTGGTGATAAACGGCTTTTAGATGAGGATTCAGCTAATCAAACCAAGTAAACCCATTCTCTTGAGCCAATTCATTGGCAAAACGAGGTAACGTACGCACCGGATAGACCTCCATGGGATGCTCAGGCTCCAACATGGGGGCTACTATTCGCCATGCTTCTGTAATTTCCCGCATTGTGGGAAAGAGGCTCTTATCGCCTTGAAGAATCTTTTTGATAATTTGTTCATAGGCCTCAGGAGTATTAGCTCCAAAAGTTTCGGCTTGGTTGAAACGGAACCTAACTGGTTTTGACTTCCATGAAGTGTTAGGTTCTTTCAAATTCATACTTATATCGATCGTGAGTTCAGGGTGAATTGTAATAATGACTCCATTCTCAACAATCGTTTCATCATGCATAACCTTTCCGGTAGTATTACGGAATTTAATATAGATCAGAGATTTTGCCTTTTCTTGCATTTTTCCGGTCCTAATATAGATCGGGACATCGGCAAAATAGTAGGTATTCACGGCTAGCTTTAAAGCGGCATAGGTCGGAGTATGGACGATTCGGCCACTATTGGCCCCTAAAGATTCATACCGCCCGGTATGGAATTCTGAAACCGGGGCAATCGAACGTAAAACCTTAACTTTTTCGATGGCTATATCTTCAGGGGAGAGTGTCGCTGGCTCATTCATTGTTAGGTAGGTAATAATCTGCATAATGTGATTCTGGATAGTATCGCGAACCACCCCTATTTGTTCATAAAATCCAAGGCGTTGATCGACACCATGTGTTTCATCAAATATTATTTGAATACTCTCAATCGAACGATTGTCCCAAATACTGCGGATAATATCATTATGGAAACGGAGTATTAATAAATTCTGCATGAACTCCTTTCCCAAATAGTGATCTATTCGATATATTTCTTTATCGCTAAACGCCTGGAGCAATATTTCGTTATAGCGCAAAGAACTTTCTAAGTCAAAACCAAAGGGTTTTTCTACCACAATTTTCTTATCTAAAATACATTGGCATGAGATGAGTGAATCAACTTCTTGAATCTGATGGATAGCCTCTTCATATAGGGAGGGTTGCAAGGCCATATAATAGATCAGTTCAGCCTGTTCGGCTTCTCCGATAATCGCTTGGATGTGAGATCGGAGAGGGCCAATAGCTTCCGGGTCAGCCATGTCATAATGCATATACTGCAAATGGCTCTTAAACTCTTGCGAGGCCTTTGGCGATACCATCGTTTTCAAAAACTCTGCGCGGTCTTTAAACCTACGACCTAGTGCGAGTACCGTAAATTCAAAACCAAGGTCCATGAGATGTTCATAGGCGGGATAGAGTTTTTTTAGGGCGAGGTCTCCCGTACCTCCGAATTGGATAATAATGCGCTTCATCTCATCTCTCCTCCTATAAATCGGTAACGAGGTCAACATTAAACCATTCACGCGGGAAATAACGGCATGGCAATGTCGAAGGATTCTCTTGTGCTTCAAGAAAGCGTTCTAAGGCAATACGTTTGCCTTCTCCAAAAAATAACAAGAAGGTTTGAGCTTGCTTGCCATATTTCTTCAAGGCTCGGTAGGTTATAGTCACTCGCTCTGGAGGGGGTTTCGGGCTTTCGGCGATGTAGGCTATATCGGGAGTCTCTTTGGAATCGAGTTCAGGATATGAGCCGGGAAAAAGTGAGGCTATATGTCCATCTTCACCAACACCGAGGTAGAGGAGATCTAAGGTCTTTCCCCTTGGGAGAAACGGGGTATTCAATTGGGGAACATGTAATTGGGCATCGCTAAAGAGGTTGTTATCGATAGCCTCTTGGAGACCAACATCCATAAGGGTATCATGATTTGTAGATCCGGTTAGACGTTCATCTACCAAATAAAGTTGGACTCGTTTTAAGATTTCACTATCACATTGCACTAGGCCTTTTACGACAGAAACAGCACCCCGTCCACCAGGGAGGCCAATACGAATAGGTCCACTATGTGCTTGTGCGATAGCTTGAATGTGACTAGTCACCAGGGGAGAAAACTCCCCAGGGTTGGAAACCATTATTTTCTTCATATCTCTAGTATACCAAATTGTTTCCGTAACGGACAGTAAGTTCTAAATGACCCCTAATTTTTGCGCCTCTTCACCTAGTATTTGCAGAGCTGTATCGATTTCCTCATCACTGTGAATGGCCATACATGATGTCCGTAGGAGAGCGCGTTGTGGCGGAACTGCTGGAGAGATAACTGGATTTACATATAATCCCCGTTCGAAGGCAGCCTTCCACAAAAGGAATGTTTTTTCATTGTCGCCAATGACAAGGGGTACAATGGGAGTTTCTGAAGTTCCCACATTAAATCCGAGATCGGTAAAACCTTTGATTAGGCGTTTGGCATTATGTTGTAATTTAGCCACTCTTTCAGGTTCATTTTCAATAATTTCCAGTGCTTTCATCGTTGCGGCAATATTTGCCGGTGGCATAGAAGCACTAAAAATTAATGGGCGTGCAAAGTGTTTAATATAATCAATTAAAATCTCATCCCCGGCGACAAACCCTCCAATGGAGCCAAACGATTTACTAAAGGTACACATCAGTAAATCACATAGTTGAGGATCGTTGCCATGATGTTCACAGGTTCCGCGCCCCGTGTTACCAATTACACCAATGGCATGTGCTTCATCCAGATAGACACCAGCACGGTATTGATCAGCTAAGGCTTTAATTTCGGGTAGTGGAGCAATATCACCTTCCATGGAGAACACTCCATCTATTACGATGAGTTTATTAGCCTCTAGTGGAATTTTTTGTAATATTTTCTCAAGGTCTTTGAGGCTATTATGTTTAAAACGATGGAGATTAATCCCCTTCTTCGAACCTTCAGCCAAAAAAATGCCATCCATAATTGAGGCATGATCGTATTTGTCAACAATAACATGATCACCACGATTTAAGAGCGCCGATAGGGCACCAAGATTGGTCTGATACCCTGTAGTAAAGCAGAGGGCGGACTCTTTCCCCACAAAGTGGGCTAATTTACGTTCGAGTTCTTCATGTAAATCTAAGGTTCCGTTCATAAAGCGTGAACCGCTACAACTTGTGCCGTAACGCTCTGCGGCCTCTTCGGCTGCTTTTTTCATGCGTGCATCATTAGCTAGCCCCAAGTAATTATTAGAACCAAGCATAAGCATCTCTCGCCCGTCAATATAGACTTTAGAGCCTTCACTACGACTAATGGGTTTAAAATAAGGATACAACCCAGTTGCACGAACTTCAGTCGCCGCAGTAAATTCAAAACACTTATGAAAAATGGTAGCATAGTTATCTCGACTCATGCCAATCCTCCGTCCTTGCTATTTTTTTATACATGCTACTGTAAATCATTCAACGTTATGACACAATACATAAAATCGTCAAAATTAGAATTCTATGCTATTTCTATCCTATTTTTACTGTGTTTACCTCAAAGAGCTTCTGTAGATTCTCTTTCATTGCATTAACCGCACTCGTTATAGACCATTCGTAGCCATTGCTGCACGGTATAGGTCAATTATACGAGGTTTTATGTGTGCCTTAATACCGCAACACTGCTGCGACTAGAGCCTGTCCAGGAACTTCTTCTGGTGCAACGGCCCATACTGAACCTCCCTTAAGCAAGGTTTGAATAGCAATAAAATCTAGAAGGTCTTCATCTTTTGGTTGGGCACTTTCATGGAGATGGACTTCTTCATTTTCTGGATCAAACCGCCCCCATACTTGAGTTCCTAGTGATACGAAGAGCATCTTAATCCGTCCGTGGTGAGCTGCTAGGACCGCTTCGACTACATCACTGGTAATTAGTCCCGTTCCAGTCAGTTGTTTATATTTCTCAATACTGGCTTCTCTTTCCTTGTTAAATTTGGGCTCGAGAATGGACCATGCTAACGGGTGTAGATCTTCGGGTTTCATCGTATCGGGGTTCCCAGGGATCCCTTCTTGCGCTAGGTAGGGATAAGTGTTTACTTCTTTATAGAGTGGGAAAAGGGAGTCTACGCCGGCTAGCACTAAAGGTGTTTGTGTATCGGCAAGGAGTTTTGTGACCTCTTTATCGACTATGCGGAACCATTTTTTGAGGCGCAACTTGATATCACTACCAGTGGCATGGGCATGGGGTTTGCCAGCCTGCCCCGCACCTCCTGAAGATACCATTGATTGGAATTGAAATTTTTGTTTTGGCCAGTCGTCAGGAAAGGAGTCAGCAAGTGTTTCAGGTGTTTCTTCAAGATCGACTTCATCAATCGTAAACTGGGTTCCCTCCAGTAGGCGAATTTGGTTTTGACTGATTGCCAGTATATGGAAGACTCCGCCACTAGTTAGAATAGGCAATAACGGCTTTACATGAAAACGGTCGGTAACAACCACCATTTCTTCAAATCCAACAGGTAGCCTAAACATATAAAAAACATCCTCAGAAAGGTATAGTACCAAACCATCGCTTTGATGTTGCCAAAAGAGTCTCTCCTGAAGCAGACGCAGGGGTTTTTTGAGCATTTCGTCTACCTTGGATGGATGAATTTCCTTGGCCAGCAATCGCTCTTCTGCCTCTCCCAGTAAATTCTTAAACCGAATTGGATTCTGCTCCGTTTCACGCCCGGCCCTATGCGCCGGCATAAAAAGTGAAACACACCAATCAGATTGATGTGTAATTATTTCTTTCAATTTTTCTGTTGTTATTAAATCCATATAATGTTCCTCCATTACTAATTATGATACATTTACCCTGAAAACAAAACTCAGGTTAACACCATGTTTTGGTAAATAATTTCAAGTAGAATTTACTATAGGTGTCTTTAGATGTTGATAAATTCAAATCTTCTAAGCTATATAGCTGATGAGTCTCTCCACTTAGCTTTATAATTAACTTATCCAGCCAGTATATTAGCATGAATATGGGTCAGAGTATAGGTAGCGCGGAGGGCCTGACTAATTGTAAGTACTGCAGGGTATAAATTTTATCAAAGAGTTTATGGGGAATCTCTGGTTCCCCGCTATAAAATATTTCACCAAACACTAGCGACTCTTTTATTGTAAGTCGATCCAAGTAAAGACTGAAGCAAGGCAACCAGATCACCTTCACCGTGTAAACAATATAAAACGCTCAGGAGAATTTGATCTATCGTAAACTCTCTAAGAATTATATCTTGCCTATGCAACGAGGTCATTCAACACTGTTTTTATGAGATTTCTAAACCTCTTTTAATCATTGTAGTCCACGCTTCTGCTTTAGAAGAAATTGCCATCGTATTTGCGGCACTTGTTGACGGACATTGGACAACGTTTTCAAACGATGGACCGAAGCGAAGAAATAACCGCATAGCCAGTGTCCCATTGCAAATGATCATACGTAGAGATGGGAGTAAAGAGAGAAAACTGTGAAGATCATTGGGCTTTACATCTCGAATAGAGGCATCCGCAGAACCAATTCGGGTGCACTCAGACAATACATCCCACAGAGCAATCTTGTGAGTTTGCAACAAATCAATTTTATCAGCATAAGTTGCTATAGAGTGATTAAACAGATCCGCCAAAATGGGCCAAAAAGCATTTCTTTGATGACCATAATACTCATTTTTACTCAAAGAGGTAGCACTAGGCATGGAGCCTAGAATTAAGAGGCAACTTTGTGAGGTGGCAATTGGTTCGAATGAATGTAGTGTGTCCATATGAGATTTGCTATCACACCAAGGTGGTACAGTCAAGCTCACTAAAACTGGCAAACTATCATTTTATAACTAAAAGGTAGGTAAATACATAGCATCTTAACTGGTAGGTTTGGTCGCATTTTTATATGTTTGCCAATCAGGTTCATATGACTCATTAGCCTGATTGCCCCAAAGGCTCCAGCCGTCTCTTTCTCCTCTGGCAAATAATTCCAAATAGGGAGGATTGGAGCAATCTTCAATAAGGTTAATGAATTCATCAGGTTTTCTAGAATGCTCTCTCTTCATAGATCTAATCAAGTTCACTTGTGTCCTGCCCCTTTATAATGTTCTGTTATTGCTACCTTTTATACCAAAGAGTAAAATTTCTGTAACGTTCCTGAAAGGAAATCCATCTTTCCTTATTTTCTTCCAAATTAGATTTGTTTTGTATTCAAATCCCCATGCTTTCATTACTTCGAGACCAGTGGGCAATAGTGCATTGGGCACCCATAAATAAAGATGGCTTTGGTCATCTGCTACTTCATTCACAGGTAAGTTTTTAATATCATTCAACGACATAGTGGGATATCTGTTAAGTCTTTTATGTTCAGGTGCAACTTTTCCTGTTCGATTCTGGAATTGCCAAGGCGGATCAGCTAATATAGTCTTAAATTTTTGGCCATTACAGTATGCAAGCAAATCATATTCCAGATGGTACAGTTCATTCATATTTTTTCCTAATCTCTTTGGGAATCAACTCCAATCAACCCATGTTTACCCCCTCCTCAGCAAACGATTCTCAATTTGTCATTATAGGATAAATACTAGGACAACACAATCAAAGAGGGGACAATAAAAAAATTCAAAAGATCGCTACAACATGACATTCCT
>JAQVOO010000138.1 GCA_028702575.1 Sphaerochaetaceae bacterium | reverse complement strand
TGGTAAAGTACCTGACGAACGAATAGTCCGCCTCGTTACAATTCGAAATTAGGATATCTAATCCTGCTTCTCCGGTGAGTTTCGCTGCTTTTGCAATGCGATCAAAGTACTCTTGCTCTGGTATAGTAATTCGCTTTTTCATTAATTCCTCCATTATCACGTGAAATATTTACATGCATTCACAGCATCTTCTGTTGAATTATCCTGTGAATATCCAAAAGCATAACGCAAATGAACTTTTTTACCTGGATCCAAGTATTTAATCGTACCTCTTTTAGTCTCCGAGGTCAGACCTGTTGGACCACCCGTTGCAGGCAAAGTAAATCCACATGCAGAACGGTCGGGAGTCTGGGTTAACCACACAACTGTATGATCTAACGGATTTGTATCAAAGGCCACCCAATACATTGACCCATCTGCAGTGTACATCATGTTGAGCATATGATTGGGGTTTTCAAGTGTGGCGGGTGCATCTTTGGCATGGTTCATGATTGCCACTAATTCTGGATCATAGACAGTCGCCTTGTCCAATTTTAACATCAATGCTGGATTAGCGGTAACACCATCGATAACTTCATCTAAGATCTCTACCGATTTTGCATCAACTTTTTTTATCCCATATTCGAGAGAACCATGTTTAGGATAGGCAAAATTGATATGGGCGAGATACATATAGGGAAAAACAGTCTTGGCCATGTTAGTAACTTCTCCGTCCATAATTGCAAAATGGCCACTGCAATGAAGACTCAGTTTTGGCTTAAATACATAGGATGCCACGAAAGGGATGTGAAATATCTTTTCGCCACACAACAAAATTGGAAACGATTCTGCGTTTGGGTCAATTTCCAGCCAAGCTTTGTCAAAGTCTGCAATTGGTAATTCACCATGCTGAATGTGTTCATCGTCTTTTGTAGGATTACCCATGGCAGTTAACCCACAATGGATCAAAAACCCCCCATAATTCTCCAAAAAATCTTTGTGATAGGCTGGTTCAGGGACAAAACCATCGAATTTTTGGGAAACTCCTGCGATTGTCCAGTCCCAGAGTTGATTCCCAAGAAAAGGAAGCCATATATAACTGGCATCGCCTATCTTGACTTCAACTGCCTCTACTCCACTAGCATAGGCAAACAAATTGACCTGAGTCGAACCAAAAGCATACAAAGGTAACTTTTCTCTAGTAAACATGTTGCGATGTAATGAAAGAATCGTAGTGTTTTTACTCATGCGAACCTCCTTGCACATTCTAAGCATGTCGAAAATTGGCCTCCGAGCTTCTCGAGTTCATCGAGGAGTTTTTCAAATTGTCTTCGGGCATAATCGCCACAGTTTAGCACAATAAACGGATCAGGGCGAACATACCCTTCTCCGCTATAGATTTCTCCTTGAGGCATTTCGACAAATTCCCATGGATGAAAATAGAAACACAGGACCGGGTTTTCAATTTTCCTCTCAGCAACGTAGGCCAAGTAATTACGGACATGAACCATGAGTGCCTCAGCACCTTCGGTCCTAAAAAGAGGCCATTGATCCCGATCGCGCCCGTAGGGGTCGTTTGATTCAATAGAAAGGTCGGCAAAGTTAGGTATCTCTATAATCTTGAGATCCCCCTCTTGGGTCCAATCGTCTGCTGATGGATGATATGGTTGCAAACGCTCTTTATAAAAGTACATAGGATAGGAAGCGTCTGAAACAACGCCCATCTTTTCAAGGGTATTAACTAGGTGGGTACCACCGAAAAGACGTGGAGCTCTAAAACTCGTTGGTTCTTTCCCAGCAGCATCCCACACAATTTGTTTGTTTTTGCGCAACCGATTTTCTAATTCCTCAGGCAATACCGGATACACCCCTGGAATAGGAAAAAGAGGATCGCCTACGGTCTCGTGATATAGTGAGTGGAATCCAACCTCATGGTTTGATTGCGCGGTAGCTCGTACCATATCAGGATTCTCCTGTGCAGTAGCTCCTACCCAGAAAAAAGTGGCAGGAATATCTTTTCGTTCAAATAAATCAAGTAGATAGGGAGTACCCTCTCTAATTCCTTTTTGTTCAGAACTCCATGAGCCAATATCAGTTTCCATATCCATGCCAAGAATGACTGTAAATTCCATTATTTTTCCTCCGATTTTCTACTATTAATTACGCTCAAGAATACTGCTAAGAAAATAACAAATCCTTTGATGATCATTTGAATGTAAGGATCAACGTTCATAATATTAAGACCATTACTCAAAACACCCATGAGCAATGCTCCAATAAGGGTTCCAAATACCGTTCCTTCACCACCGGCAAAGCTAGTCCCTCCAAGAATCGTCGCTGCAATGACATCCATTTCAAAACCAGTTCCGGCATTTGGTGTCCCAGAACTGAGCCTTCCAGAGAGTATAACACCGCTTATACCACAGAAAACTGCAATAAGGATATAGACAATGACAATAACACGTTCAACTTTGATTCCTGATAAGCGGGCCGTTTGAATGTTACCACCAACAGCGTAAATGTAACGTCCCAGCCGCATCCTGTGGAGCATGAATCCTCCAGCTATAAAGATAACAGCCATGATATAGACTGGGGTAGGAATACCAAGGAAAAACCCTCGCCCAATTGTATTCATCAATGGGTTTTTAAGGTACACAGGATAGCCACTGGTGATAACAAATGCAACTCCGCGTACTATCTGCTGCATGGCCAAGGTAATAATAAATGGTGGTATTTTAATGTAAGCTACTGTAGCTCCAATAATAAGGCCAATCACTGCACTAACGGCGAGTACCAACACAATAGCCAGAAGTGGATTCATACCTAGGTTCGTTATAAATACAGCACAAAGCACTCCTGCCAGCCCTACAATAGCTCCAACACTTAAATCGATCCCGTTTATGATAATTACATAGGTCATCCCAACTGCAATAATTGCTGTGATCGAGGTTTGCCGTGCAATATTCAAAAAGTTGGGAATTGAAAAGAAGTGGCGAGATTTTATGCTAAAAAAGAGCATAAGTAAAATCAAACCAATGAATACACCCCATTTTTGTAATACTGTACCTAGAGACTCGAGTTGTCGGTCTTTTTTGGAATTAACTGATATGCTCTTCATGATTTAAACCTCCCGAAAGCAGCCAACAACAAATCATCGGCATTCGCTTCCTCTCTAGCGAATTCTTTTTCAATACTTCCATCGTGCATGACGATGATTCGGTCACATAGCCCCAACAATTCATCATTTTCTGATGAAATTAACAGGACTCCCAAGTCTTCTAGACTCAATTCATGGATAATGTCGTAAATTTCTTTCTTGGCTCCAACATCGATACCCCGTGTTGGTTCATCCATAATTAAAATCTCAGGCTCCATCAACAACCACTTACTTAGGATCACTTTCTGTTGATTTCCTCCACTTAAGTACTTAACTTTATGGTCTTTATTGGCATATTTAATATTCAATGCTTCTTTTTGGGCATCGACAGCTTCATTTTCTTGTTTACGATTAATCACTCCGAACAATCGTTTACTGTAAGACAAAAGATTGGGCAAGACTGTATTTTCCTTGGTGCTACGACACAGAACCAAGCCGTCAAGTCGACGATCTTCAGAAACAAAACCCATTCCCAAATCTTTGGCTTTAGAAGGTGAAATATGATTAACTCTTTTTCCTCTGAGTCGAATGGTTCCCGAATCATAGGGATCAAGACCAAAGACAGCCCGCATTAATTCGGTTCTCCCAGCCCCCATCAGACCACTGAAGCCTAGGATTTCGCCTCTATGTAGCGTAAATGAGCAATCTTTAAATTTACCTGCACGAGTAAGGTTTTCCACCTCGAGCACCACCTCTCCAACGTTAGAAACACGCTCCGGATATTGTTTTCCCATTTTTCGATTAACCATATGGGTAATGAGGGTCTCTTCAGTAAATTCCTTATTCGGAGCTGTGATGACATGTTTACCGTCGCGTAAAACCGTAATATTGTCAGAAATTTCTAATACTTCAGTCAGCTTATGGCTGATATAGATAATGGTCTTGCCTTCCTTGCGTAACCGCTTGATCAAATTAAACAATATTTCGATTTCACTGCTCGAAAGAGATGAGCTCGGCTCATCCATAATAAGTAGATCTGGATTAGCCCAAGCCGATTTCGCAATTTCGAGCAATTGCCGTTCTCCGATACTTAAACGCCCCACTTGACGCCTGGGATCGATCTTCTCCAGTCCATAGTCAGTCAAAATCGCACGTGCTTTAACACTTTCTTCTTTATCACGAAGTACTACGTGCTCCTCCGACCCTAAAAACATATTTTCATGAACTTTAAGCTTTTCAACTAGGTTAAGTTCTTGGTATACAGTTCTAATGCCTTTCTGTAGAGCATCTGCAGGTTGCAAGAAAGAGACCTTCTCTCCTTTATAAACAACCTCTCCGCCCTCCGGAATATATGCTCCCCCTGTGACTTTCATGAGAGTTGATTTCCCGGCCCCGTTTTCGCCAACAAGGGCGTGCACTGTTCCAGTTTCTATCTTAAAGCTTACATCGTCCAAAGCCTGGACCCCTGGAAATCCTTTTGTTATTCCATGGTATTCTAGGATATAGGTGGTTTCATTCATGGTTTTCCTCGATTCATGAGTTCACTATAAACCTCCCCTCCAAGGAAGGAAGGGAGGTTAAAATACGAGACCTATTTCAAAAAATCGTCGACGTTGTCTTTGGTAACTGTTTTCACAGGGACAACAATACGTTCATCAAGTTTCTCTCCAGCTATCGCCTTCAGTGCTGCCTCAACGGCATATTCACCAAGAAGTACGGGCTGTTGTGCGATTGTCGCAATAAGAGTGCCCTCTTTGATCGCGCGAGCTGCATCGTTTGAAATATCAATTCCAACAATGGCAATATCGTTCAACTTACCAGCTGATTCCACTGCTGAAAGGATACCAATTGTACTACCTTCATTGGTACCGTAGAACATGTTGAGATTGGGATTCGCTTGCATGATATTTTCTGCGGAAGCCATGGCCTGTGAACGTCCATCTCCTTCCTGAACCGCTACAAATTTGGCGTTAGAGTTCTTGTTAACTACATCCTGGAACCCCTTAAGTCTTTCTTGCTGGGCAACAGAAGCTAGCCAGCTAACCACACCGATGTTTGCCTTACCACCATAATTTTTGTTGATATATTCAACGGCAAATTCACCAGCTTGACTACCAAGCATGTAGTTGTCAGAACCAATGAAGGTCGCGACTTTGTCCGAAACTAGCTTCATATCACAGGTAATAACAGGAATGCCAGCATCTATCGCTGCTTCGACTGAAGCAACAATTGCCATGGGATCTACTCCATACGTGATAATTGCATCAACTTTCTGCATCTGGAAGTCTTCAATCTGGTTGTTTTGTGTAGTGACCGATGAGTTCGCATCAGTGACAATCAGCTCGACTCCTTCCCGCTCAGCAACCGCTTTCATGCCCGAAATAACATCAGCATAGAATTCATGTTGGGTTGTGTAAACAGTTGTGCCAATTACAATTTTTTTAGGACCAGTTTCCTGCGCACCAGCAGCAAATACCATGGTACCCAAGATCAAGATGACTAGTGCCATCATCCACTTTTTCTTCATATTTCCTTCCTCCTTTGGAAAACTATGGTAAACGTTGACGTCAACCATTTACATTAAACCATCAACCCAGAGTGCTGTCAAGGAAAATTTG
>JAQVOO010000137.1 GCA_028702575.1 Sphaerochaetaceae bacterium | reverse complement strand
GCTTTCCCCTTGTTGCTTGTTAATACAAAATCAAAATAACCAGCAAAAACCTAGATGCGGGGAGGAATACTTTCATGAAGAAATTGGGTTGAGGATAAAGTTGATTGTCAAACGATTGTCAGTATTTCAAAAAAACCAATCCTGGCAAGATGTCTGCAAAAAAAACGCAAATTGTATTTGCTAGACTAAAAATCCAATAAAGTTTAAGAGGAATCCAATTTATACGCATGAAAAAACTAATAAAAATCAAAAGGGATTTGTAAAAAAACTCTTTTGATTAATAACCTCTATTTAAACACCAATTAATTTAGAGGATAAAAGAGGAGATGCTTACTTTGTTCCATATAACTAGGATAAGTGAATTAGAGTTTGAAGGGAAGAGCACAACTGAAATAATTAAAGAAACTGAATTTTCTTATAAGACAGTAAAGAAAAATTTATATAAAGAAGATTTTAGTGAAGAAATACCAAAATCTAATGCAAAAAATCAAAACCAGAACCATATAAGGAAGAAATGTATTCGTCAACTGAAAAATACCCCAAAAATTTAAAATTTTCAGTTGAAAAATGGTCCACTCTGAAAATAAACTTCAATATATAAAAAAATATATTGGAGGAAAAATTGGAGTGATATCGATGATGGATTATTATTCAATAATCAAATTAAAGCAAAAAGGTTTTTCAAATAGAGAAGTTTCAAAAATGTTATCTATTAACAGAAAAACAATTGGAAAATATTGGAATAATTATATTGAACAACAGAAACTTTTAGAAAATAAAAATGTTAATCATAAGGTAATACAAGAAAAGATTTGTTCAGAACCCACTTATGATTCATCAAATAGAAAAAATAGAAAATACACAGAGGAGATGGATTATTTTTTAAATCAAATTCTAGAAGATGAAAAAGAAAAAAGCAAAGTATTGGGAAATAATAAACAATACCTAACTTACATGCAAATCCATGAATTGATGATTTCAGAAGGATTTAATATTGGTCTTACTACTGTAAGCAATAAGATTAAAGCAAAGAGGGAAAAAAATAGAGAGTGTTTCATAAAACAACAATATAACTATGGAGATAGATTAGAATATGATTTTGGTGAAGTTAAGTTAGTAATTAATGGAGAAGCAGCAACATATCATTTAGCAGTTTTATCTTCTCCTGGAGGAGGTTTTAGATGGGCTTATTTGTATAAAAATCAAAAGCAGTCTGTTTTTATGGATTCTCATGTACAATTTTTTGAAATGATAAAAGGAGTTTATAACCTGGATTCCCGCGACTCATAACGAGGACGGCGGGCTGAAACCTAGTTTCTCATAAATAACCTTCTGCTTCTCCAGGAGTTCACCACAGCGAAGCCTCTTGCCCGGCATCTGAACACAGTCGATGACATCAAGCGTATCGAGCAGGCTCTGTATCGAATAGGAGGAGAACAGGTTTCCATCCTGCATTTTCTTCTTGATGTACGACATATAGATCAAAGCTATGAACTGAACAAAGAGCTTACCTTCCAGACTCTTCTGAGATGAGACGAGAGTTCTCCTCATCCCGAGTCGATCTTTGAGATCGTTGAAAGCCTTCTCTACGACATCTTTGTTCCTATAGAGCTGGAGAGCCTCGATGGCATCCATCTTTTGGTTGCTGATCAGGGCAAAGAATCCATGGTATCTTTTTGTTTTAGCTACTGCTTCAAGAATCACAGAAGCCTGCGTTCCTCGCTTTGGAGTAGAGGTGACAGTGAAGTACTTTCTATACTGCTTCTCATGCTCTGCAATGCGTTTACCGGTCTCAAGCTCATCTCTGAGGGTAATGAGATGAGCATCGAAAGACTTCTCATCTTCAGCAGCCTTGTCGATGTTGAAAAAGTAATGGATATAGATTCTCCGTTCATCAGAGATGACATCATTCTTATAGGGACGTACCTGCTCATAGTACCATGATGCCCGTACGGTATGGTAATACAACTCATAGGTGCTGTTGTAGTGATCAAAACTCCTGAATTCATCGTATAGAGGCTCAAGGTTAGTCCGTAAGAACTTGAGTCCCATGGAAACGGACATCAGGAATTTGAGGTGCTCCTTATACAGGGCATCGATGTTCTCCTTGCTGTAGAATCCCCGGTCCATGATCAGAGAGACTTTCTCATATCCTGCATCTCTGAGATCATTGAGCAGAGGATTCAGAGTCTTTGAGTCAGGAATATTCCCAGCCAGCTGCCGGTAGTAATAAGGGAGTTGTGAAGTGCTGCCGAACACCAGGGCAAGATTGATCTGCGGAAGTCTGTCGTGTTCCTTGTTCTTGCCGTATTTAACCTGTTTCAGCTGTTGCGAGTAGCTGGAAATGCTGGTAGTGTCGTAGGCCCAGTATTCACCATCAGCTTTTCGTTTCTTGAGAAGAGAGAAAAACTGCTGCCGGTGTGATTCATCAACAGATGCAAACAGTTCACTGCTTCTCTGTGATGGTATGTCTTTCCCATAGGGGTGATGATGGGTATGTGCCCATTTGGCGAATCTGGATAGCGGTGTCCGATCCTCCAGGATGAGAAAGTAGACAATGGAAAGAATCTGCTTATAGGAATCAGGGAATATGATCTTCAACCCTGAAGTGATACCGAGCTTCTTGCCGATACAGTCGAACAGGTAGGTGGCACCGTAGAAAGATCTTGCAGGCAATACTTCAGAAGCTGTCTCAGCCACTGATTTATTCCTGCCTCTGCCGTCAGTGGAGATGATTTCTCCGGAAGCTTCGTCAACACGGCCGATGAGAACCCGTTTGCTTCTGGACTGTTTAAGCTCCTTGACCCAGTACGATTTGGATTCGTACGCGTATGTTATCCCTGATCGATTATCCTTCTGATAGACAATTGCCACAACCGTTCACCTCGTTATGTATTATAACACATAACGATGGACAAAACAATAGGAAAGCGATATCAAACTAAAATAATAAAAGGATTTATGTAAAACTCACCACCAAATTCTCGTTAGGTGTTCCGGGAAGGCAGGAGGCAATATCTTAGACATGAGGAGAGGTTCACCATCCAGAAATTACTGCAGCAGAAAACAACAGTAAAGCAAATCTCTGTGATACTGGGGCGAAGCCAAAGGACTATCTACCGGGAAAAGAAAAGGGGGGCGGTCTGGCATACAAGATCTGACCTATCAGAGGTTTTGGTATACAATGCAGACTTTGCCCAGGATCGTGCTGATGAGAACGGCACTGCCAAGGGGCCTGCCGAGAAGATCGGCGGCAACAGGAAGCAGCTTCAGTTCATGGCTGAGATGCTAAAAGAGAACGATTGGTCTCCAGATGCCATCATCATGTATCTGGACCGGCATGGCTGGCCTTCCTTCTGTACTCGCATCTGCACCAAGACACTGTACAGCTACATCTACCAAGGCTACCTGGACGACTATGGGTTTGCCATCAAGGACTTGCCTGCCAAGGGATTAAGGCATATCAAGGGCAAGCAGAGGCGCCCAAGGGTGGCAGCCCACAAGGGTGCTGTAGGAAGACGGATAACCGAGCGTCCTGAGGCTGCAGACGACCGTAGCGAGGTCGGACACTGGGAAGGGGATACTATCGTCAGTGCCAAGAAGTCGAAGCCTGAGGCCCTGTTTACGATGAATGACAGGAACAGCCGTTTCACCCTGATTCGTAAGCTCCCAGCCAGGAAGAAAGAGGATATTTGCAGGCAGCTTAACATCATAGAAACACGTATTGGCACTGACCTTTACCGTAGGGTATTCCAGAGTTCGACGTTTGATAATGGATCTGAATTTCTAGATCCAGGGGATTTGGAGGCATCACGGTACAAAGGCAAGAAGAAGCGCATGGACGTCTTCTATGCACATCCCTACGCAAGTTACGAACGTGGCACTAATGAGAACAGTAATGGACTGATCCGCAGGTTCCTACCCAAAGGCACCAAAATGGAGGACGTTACAGTAGAAAAGGTGGCAGAAGTACAGCACTGGTTGAACAATCTGCCCAGGAGGATTTTAGGCGGCAGGACCCCAACAGAAGCGTTTCTAGAGGGTCTTGGCATAACAGACGAGAAAGATCTAGCAAAGATTGCATGGCTTATTGCCAGTTAACCTTGCAATTCGGGAATTTCATGTTGAATAAGTCATGAGAAGCCACACTCATCATGCAACCTCTTCCAATTTCACTCTCTGTTCAGTCAACGACTGGACACTTACATATGCTCTTCCCGATTGCCACTCCTCCTCATACTCGATGAGGTAAGTTGTGATCAATCGGATGTATGAATCTTTGTTTGGAAAGATGCCCACAACCTTCGAACGTCTACGAATCTCTCGGTTCAACCGTTCCAGGGTGTTGGTGGAGGATATCTTGCGATGGTCTATCTGGTCGAACCGGTAGAATTGCAAAGAATCCTCCAATCCCTCTTCCAGGCAACGGATTGCTTCAGGAAATTGTTTTTCATAGGATTCCATGAATGACTGGGCATAGGCGCGAGCTTGCTTTTCATCGGGCTGCAACCAGATGTGCTTGAGCTGCTTGGCAAAGCTGTCCTTATGACGATGTCCCACATATGCAAGAATATTGCGCATGAAATGAACTTTGCAGCGTTGCCATGACGTTCCTATGAACTCTTTCCTGATAGCAGCTTGTAGGCCTTTATGAGCATCACTGATACACAACCAGACCCGTTTGACTCCCCGGTCTTTCAGATTCTGGAACAAGATACGATACGTTTCTTCAGATTCGTTGTGCATCGGTTCTACAGCGAGAATCTGGGCAGTACCATCAAGAGTGATTCCTTTTACTACAAGTACCGCCATACTCACTACATGGCCGTTCTCCCGGATCTTCTCGTACAAGGCGTCAATCCAAAGGATAGGATATTCCGCTTGGAGAGGACGATTCCTGAATTCCTCGACCATCGCATCCAGTTCCTTGTTCACCTCCGATACCTGTGATGCAGAAATCTGTTCGATGCCCATGCTCTTGGCAAGCCGTTCGATCTTTCGTGTAGAGATGCCACTTACCCAAGCTTCCTGAATGATCTGCATCAGAGCCTGTTCACTCCGCTTCTTCGCTGTCACAAAGAAGGGTATGTACCCACCTTTCCGTAATTTCGGGATGGTCAGATACATCGTACCCATCCGAGTATCGAATCTTCGAATCCGAGTGCCACTGAGATGTGTGGTTCGTTCTGTACTGTGTCTGCCTTTTTGGGCTCCTACTTTGTTGGCCACCTCAATCTCCATGAACTTTTCGGTGATCCACTGCAACATGCTCAGCATCGGATCCTCTTCTGTGATAAACGACAGTAGCTTTTTCTCCAGCTCTTTGGTAACATTTGAGTCGGTCATGAGATGTTTTCCCTCCTAGTTTTGTTTGGTTACTTACTAGTATGGGTCTTCTCATGACCATCTTCAACCTACTATCAAATTGCGAACTTAAGTATACGTGATCAGAACAATATTACCTTCATCATATTTCATATAAGTGTTCCTCCCATATTTTCATCTTTGCTATTCTCTCGTTATTCCCGTGAATAACTTTTCAATGTAATCGCTGTCGTCCATAAACAATACGTGATTTGCGTTCCATTCTTCAACAGTTACGCTTTTATCTGCAAGTTCTGTAAATTTTGTTGTAGATAGAATGAACGAATTCAACGACACAGATGGCATCTTCAGCGCTGCCTCTATCTCGGTT
>JAQVOO010000136.1 GCA_028702575.1 Sphaerochaetaceae bacterium | reverse complement strand
TAAGAGCGTTAAAAGCTTCTTGCGCTTTACCACCAACTTCACTTTGTAGGGCCATTATTCGTTCTTCTTCTGGACTAAGAATATGTGGTTTGAAACGAAGCATTTTCTCAATCATTACGCGGTAATTAGCAAATTCCGCCTGCGCTAACCACTCTCTTATTGTGGTCTCTTCAATTGCCAGGATTTCTGGTTCAATAAAACTAGTATGGGCAGAAAACTCAGTTATAATCTGGGTTGCCAAGCTACGACGTCGTTGATTGGCAGAATCTATGCCATCGCCCGCATGGAGCAAAAAGGCATATTGCATGACTCGTTCGGCAACCTGTCCTACCTCTTCTAGCCAAGCAAGAACATCCAAAAGAGCTTGGGATGAATTGCCTAACGTACCTTTAAAGCGGGAAACATCTCTGATAGATGCCTCAAGGTTTTTACGATCTGCCTCCCAACTCGCATCATCTTCATATAAAACAGTTAAATCCCATGTATCAAGGAGGGCTACGTCCTTCCTTTCCGGTATTATTCTTTGATTTGTATCAGCAGACATAGACAATCTCCTTTTGTTCAATATCTTGTAAAATAGAAGCAATTTTTTGAGCTGCAAGGGCTCGGTGACTTATGTTATTTTTCTCAGAATCAGTAAACTGAGCCATTGCTTTAGTACCTGTACCGACTAGGAAGATTGGATCATAACCAAACCCACCCTCACCAGACGGATGTTGTGCAATAAAACCTTCCACAGCCTCCTGTATAATATAACGTTGATAAGGTGTAAAAATCAACGCAATAGCACATACAAAGCGAGCTGTTCGTTGTTCAGGAGGTATATGTTCCAAGTTTTTCAACAGAAAGAGGTTTTTTTCGGCTGCAGATAATTCATGATCAAATAAATCAGAACCGTACCGTGCTGAATAAATACCAGGAGCCCCTTGTAGTGCATCGACGATTAAACCTGAATCATCAGCAAAGGAGGGCTTATGAGTGAGATTATAAAGATGTTCTGCCTTTCCTAAGGCATTACCTACAAAAGAATCGGCAGTCTCCTCATACGAAAACTCAATTCCAATCTCACTAGGCAACGTAATCGAATGGGGGAGTAATAAGGAAGCCATCTCGATTCGCTTGTGCTCGTTTTGGGAGGCAAATAATAATTCCATAAGACGAACATACCCGATTTACTTTGAATCGTCCATAATCTCTTTTAACAATCGCTTTAATGCATTTATACCAGAATCGATGGTGCCCTTAGGAGTTTCTAATTGCTTGCCTAGCGCTGCATGCGTGACTGAATTCGGCCTCTTCTGAGCCTCCTGACAGCGTTGTTCAAATAATATACGGGATCGTTCATAGCGTTTTTGTAGACGCTGAATCCGAATAGGATCAGCATTGAACGTCTCTAAAATAGAAAGTTCCCGTTTTAAAAACTGATATTCTAAATAGTGCTTATTGCGTACAGACTGGACATGTAAATCCTTTTCGCGCTTCTTAGTAGCCATGGCAAAAGCCTCAGTTACTAATTGTGCCAGTTTTAGTTCATCCATTTCCATGTAATCGGCTAAAAAGGCGATATGTCTAGCTGTAAGATGGTCACTACAGAGCAAAATTAATTGCAAAAAGCGCTTGCGAAAAGTCTTTGATTTTTTAAGCTTCTGCTTAACTTTTTTACTAGCTTCAGATTCTTCTGACCAATTCAAACTCGCATCAACACTGTCAACTGTATTACGCGTTAGTTGATACTGCATTGCCGGCTCTGAAAACATGAGACTTTCCATATCCTCAGAAGGATAGGTGGTATAGGAATATTTACGTTTAGCCCGATCCCTTTTTTTTATATAATGATAAGCTTGGAGAAAAGATATCCGCCTAAGATACCCTTCGAATGTTAGCCCCTGATACGTAAATGACTCAATGATTGTTTTAATCCGTGGTGAAATGTAGAGTAATAATTCAGCAGCTTCTTCTTCCTTCAACAAGCGAACTTTGACCGGATAAGTGTAAATAATAACATGACACATGCTTTGTAGTTTTAGAAAAAGAGCCTCTTGGGCTGTCTCATTCTCCTTTGATGTATCTTCGAGTAGTTGTTGGTACTGTAAAACAGCTTGGGTCAAACTTGCACTCATGATAATTCCTCCTTTGACTAGAAGAATCAGAGTAGCAATTAGCAGGCCAAGATACATCTTTATGATATGATAAAATTATTTGGAGTATAGATTAAGGTTATTTTAAAGCTTTTTCAATGATGTTGATTAACTTTAGCTGTAGCTCTTTTTGCTTGCCGGTCACCGTAGCTCCAGCTGCTTTTCGGTGGCCACCGCCCCCTAACGTCGCACTAATAGCACCCACGTCAATCGACGAAGAATGGGAGGCCCTTAAGCCAAGTTCCCACACATCTGTATCTACAATTTTGAAGTACAAAACAACTTCAACATTATCGACACCTAATAGATGGGAATATAATGAATCGGAAGGACGGTCAGATATTACAAACTCCTCGATATCTGAAGGTTTTTCAACCACCAACATTAAGCGTCCGTCTAACAGGGATTCGGCACGGAGGAGTAGTTGACCTAAAAACCTCTGAGAATTGAAGGAATTCCCACCCTCCATCCGATTATAGATATCGTTAGGGGAAACTCCCATTTCAACTAGTTCTCCTATGAGATGAAAGGTTTCACCGCGATAGGGGCCTATAAACTTTAAAAACCCCGTATCGGTAGCTAAACCAAAGAAAATATGGTCTGCGATTTCATAGGTAAGATCAACATCGAGAGCTTTGTAGAACTGCATAATACACAATGTTGTCGAAAATGATTTAGGAACAATATAGGTTAAATCACCAAATTTTTCCCCTGAAGCATGATGGTCTATAGTCAACACAGTCAGACCATCAATTTCATCGGCAAGATAGCCAATTCGATCTAAAGTAGAACAGTCAACCATTACTACCAAAGGATTTTTAGCGTGCAGTTGGGCATCGATGTGTGGGGCAAACAACGGTTCATACTGCTTAATCTCTTTCCTAGAAAAGGGCCCGGTATTTACTAAATGAGCTTCTATACCCAGCTTTTGCAACAGTTTTTGCATGGCGATTTGGGAATGAATGCAATCACCATCAGGGCTTACGTGACCAATCACTACCGCAGTTGAGCAACTGCGGATAGTTTCTATGATTACGGGCGATACTTCGGGATATATAAACATTCTAGCAACTCCGACTATGCGGTTTCAGCTGAATCCAGCTCAATTTCTGGTAGTTGCGTTTTTTCAACTGCTTCACGGTTTACCACCACCCGTTTGACACCCTTACGTGAAGGAATATCATACATTATTTCAATCATGATATTTTCGACAATCGAGCGCAATCCTCGCGCACCAGTCTTTTGAACAATCGATTTTTCTGCAATTGCCTCGATTGCATCTGGCTCAAAAACCAGCTCCACATCATCAAATTTCATGGAAGCAGTATATTGCTTAATAATTGAATTTTTAGGTTCAGTAATAATGCGCATGAGATCTTCTTTAGTTAAGTGATTGAGTGCTACATGGATTGGCAGACGGCCGATAAACTCTGGAATTAGCCCAAATTTAATTAGATCATCTGGGTGCATCTCCTTAAAGAGTTGTGTAAGATCTTTATCTTTATCACCAATCAGCTTGGCCCCAAAGCCCATTTGCTGGGTAGAAATACGCTTTTCTATGACCTTGTCTAACCCTACAAATGCCCCACCACAAATAAAAAGGATGTTATGGGTGTTAATCTTGAGCATCTCTTGGTTGGGGTGTTTTCGTCCTCCTTGAGGAGGTACACTGGCTTCAGCTCCTTCAATGATCTTCAGTAAAGCTTGTTGAACACCCTCGCCCGAGACATCACGGGTAATAGAGACATTTTCACCTTTCTTGGCAATTTTATCAATCTCATCTATAAAGACAATTCCATGTTCGGCGGCCTTAATATCGTCATTTGCATTTTGAATGAGCTTTAAAAGGATATTTTCAACATCTTCGCCTACATATCCCGCTTCGGTGAGCGTTGTCGCATCAGCTATAGCAAAAGGAACTTGTAGTTTTTTAGCCAAAGTTTTAGCAAGAAGAGTCTTACCAGTACCAGTTGGACCAATTAACAAAATATTTGACTTATCCATTTCAAGTCCATCAGCCTTAAACTGTTCTTGAAACTTTACGCGCTTGTAGTGGTTATAAACTGCGACCGAAAGGACTTTTTTAGCTTCTTCTTGACCAATGACATAATCGTTCAAATATTCATGAATTTCCTTAGGGGTCGGAATCTTACCTAAAAAATCTTCTGTTGCCGGGCTATGACTAGGTTCTGCTTTGAGAATATCGTTACAGGTACGGATACAATCTTCACAAATTGCAACTCCAGGCCCATCAATCAGTCGTTTTACCTCTTTAGAACTGCGTCCACAGAATGAACAGACTTTACTATTTCGTGCCATACTTAACTCCTTACCATTATGTGGTCAGCTAGACCATACGAAACAGCCTCCTGTGCATTAAAGAAGAAATCTCGTTCTAAATCGGTTGCAATTGTTTCATTGCTTTTGCCAGTATGTTTAGCAAAATAATCGATACTTAACTTTTTAATTCTCAGTAATTCTCGAGTATGTATAGCAATATCTGAAACTTGCCCATCTACACCGCCCCAAGGCTGGTGAATCATCACTCGCCCAGAAGGAAGAATATAGCGTTTACCTGCTTCACCAGCAGCTAACAACAATGCTCCCATAGAGGCTGCTTGACCAAGACAAATGGTTTGTACATCACTCTTAATATACTGCATTGTATCATAAATGGCCAATCCTGCGGTAACACTACCGCCAGGGCTGTTTATGTATAGACTAATATCCTTTGTAGGATCCTCGGACTCCAGAAATAATAACTGAGCAACTACAATATTTGCAGTAACTGAGGTTATCTCTTCTCCAAGGATAATAATGCGATCACGCAATAATCGTGAAAATATATCGAATGAACGTTCTCCAACACCCGAATGTTCAATTACTACTGGCACGAGCGATGCTAGTGGTTCATTTCTTTGTGCAGTCATGTAGCCTCCGTAAACTTAATCTTGAGCATCAATGTTGATGCTCAGACATAAATTCATCGTAAGAGATAACTTTGCCTTCTGTGAAAGTATTATTTTCTAGTAAGAATTCTCCAGCTTTTTTAGTCTTCAAGTCATCTTCTATCATAGATGTATAATATTTTTTAGTATTTTCATCGGTGATACCTTCTAGTTGAGTCCCAACTTCTGTTTGCAACTCCTCTTCTTCAACGATGAAGTTTTCTTTTTCTTTAATTTTTTCCATCAGTAGTTGGACACGAATACTCTTCTCGGCAGATTCTCTCCAACTAGCAGTAAAATCATCTTTTGTCTGCTCCTGGAATTCCAGGAACTTTAACACCTGGGCTTCAGGCATTCCCGATTGCGAGACAAAGCGTTGCCAGGAAGATTCAATTTCCATATCGATCATAGATTTAGGAACAGAGAATTCCACTTGCTCAAGAATCTTATCGAGTAAAGCTTGCAGTTTGACTTCTGTGAGATGCTGATCAAGACCTTTTTCCAATTTCTCTTTGGTCGCTGCGACTAAGTCTGCTACGGTCTTATAATTTTCACTGACGTCTTGGGCAAATTCGTCATCGAGTTCGGGAACATCTCTAACTTTGACTTGTT
>JAQVOO010000135.1 GCA_028702575.1 Sphaerochaetaceae bacterium | reverse complement strand
TTAGCAATTAGAACCAGCGATAATTATCGACATCAGCAGCATAAATAGGACCAGTTGGAGTTGCTACCCATTTATCGATCTTTTCACCTTTGATGATCTTGTCGAGCATTTCAACTGACAGGGCACCTTCGGTAAATGGATCTTGAGCAACACTAGCATAGAGCTCACCGTCGAGTAATTTTTCTTTGACGATCAAATCCTGTCCCTGACAGAGCAAGCCTAACTTACCCACATATCCTGCAGCTTGAATGGCAGAATAGGCACCTTGGAACATACCACCGTCTTGGGCCACGACTAAGTCGATTCTGCTACCAAACTTGGTGAGCATATCTTCCATAATTACCATGGCTTTGGAAGGATCGTATTGAGCGTATTGGTGATCGTTAAGAATGTTAATGTCGGTTCCCTTCAATATTTCATTGACCCCAATGGTCAGGTTCTCGGTGTAACTTGAACCTGGGCTACCTTCAATGTAGACTACATTTTTGGTAGAACCTGGATTTTCTTCAAAATACTTAATCATTAACCGACCGAGCCAACGACCAATTTCAACTTCATCAGATGCGATCATACAAGGGACGAGGTCAAGAACAGAATCAGCAACTACGGTATTTAGAGCGACCCAGGGTAGACCAGTAGAATTTAAGTATTCTACAAGTGGTGGGGAAGAAGCTTGATCACCAGGCCAGTAGATCAGGGCATCGTAGCCATCTGCTACAGCAGCCTTGAATTGTGACAACTGTTTGTCAGCATTTTCTTCACCATCAACAATTTGGATGCCGTACCCTAATTCTGTAGCTTTTTCTTTAACGGCTTCCTGCAAAGGAGCCCCATAAGGAGCTGCATAATAGGCACTAGACATGAAGATCTTTTTTACTCCATCATCTTCTTTCTTTCCAGCAGCTGTTACCATTGTAACTACCAGAACCAGCATGAGAACAACCATACAGGCTTTTTTCATAAGAAACCTCCTAATCTTTGCTGCCTAGGGCAGCATTCTAATATCACTCTCTTTGTCTTTTAGCCACCACTGCATCAAGCATGATGACTGTTATTAAGACTAAACCACGAATAAATTTCTGCATTGACCCACCCACTCCGAGCAACGTTAATGCATTAAATAATACAGCTAACAACAACACACCAATGACGGTCTTGTGGACTCCTCCATTGCCCCCCAGTAAACTGGTTCCGCCAATAATGGTTGCGGTAATACAGTAAAGAGAAAGGTCTTGACCATACGGAGCCCAACCAGCTTTAATGCGTACCCCATACATCATGCCGGCCAAAGCAGCCGCGGCACCGAGCATGGTAAACACAATAAATTTGGAAAAGACTACATTAATACCAGAGAGGCGAGCTACTTCGTAGTTACCTCCAGTGGCATAAATGTCACGGCCAAATTTGGTGTAGCGTAAGAACCAGATGAACAAGATGATCATGCCAAGGTAGACAAACGGAATTATAGAGATACCGGCAATTTGGAATTTTCCAATGGCCCACAATATTTTGTTATCGGTATTAATGGGCTGTGCTTTAGTAACTACGTAAGCAAGACCTTTAATAGCAATCATAGTCCCCAGCGTTACGACAAAAGCGGGCATTTTGATCTTGGCTACTAAATATCCATTAAAAGCTCCAAACAATGTGCCACAGGCTAGAGTAACGATAAAAGCACCACCAATGCCGATTGAGTTACAACAGAGGGTAAACAAGACAGTTGACCAACCAAAAATGGAGGAGGCCGCCAGGTCAAATTCACCACTAATAATAACCACCGTCATAGCACAGGCGGCAATACCGTAAATAGAACTTTCATTAATAATATTGACAATATTGTCCCAAGTCGAAAATGAGCGCTTGGTAAATGCCATGAAAATTATAAACCCGACTAAAAAAACTGAGACAGCATTTTCAATAATAAATGTGACGATTTTCTTCTTATTAGGCAAAGACTTTATCATGTGCCATCTCCTTCAACTTGATTTGTTTATTAAGAATATCCATACCGACTGCTAGTAAAATGAGCATACCTTTTACAATTTGCTGGTGGTATGCTGTAATACCCAAGATGTTTAAAGCATTGCCCATTATGCCAATTATAACGGCCCCAATTACGGTCCGCCCAACACTACCACTACCACCGCTTAACTGGGTTCCCCCGACTACCACTGCGGCAATGACATCCATCTCAAAATTGAGTCCCGCGGTTGGGTTGGATGAAGTAACTCGGCTACAGAGGACCACGCCACCAAGACCGGCCAACAAACCCGAAATGGCAAAGTAACTTATCCGGTTAAGTTTGACGTTAAGACCACTCATCTTGGCAACATCCAGATTATAACCAATAAAACTCATCGTCCGCCCGTACTTGGTTTTAACCAAGACAAACTCCATGAAGGCGGCAATACCCAAAAAGATTACGATTGGCATAACCCCCTCCCCCATCGATTTAAAGAATCCAGGTGAAATACGACCTGAAATAAATAATCCTCTGGAAGGGAAAAGAGCGATGGCTGCTACCACCACTTGCATACCGTAGGTAACAATAAAAGCTTCACCAGTGCGCCCATTAATTAAAGAGATCAGGACTCCGTTAATAATACCAACGGCTACTCCAGCCGAAAGTCCATACAGAACTGCTAGATACTCATTAGTTCCATTGTTAATACTTAAAATAGTAATAACCCCAGCTAGTGAGACAACCGACCCTACCGAGAGGTCAAAAGCACCCCCGATGATACAATAGGTCATGCCACAAGCTACAATACCTACCACCGCGACCTGCCGTAAGACATTTAACAGATTGTTAAAGGTGAGAAAATTACGCTCAAATATACCTGTTACAATAATGAGGAGGAGGATTACCAATAGGATTCCATTATTTCTCATTATATCTATGACTTTTTTTCGATTCATATTATCTCTCCACCCTACTCAATTACTAATTGCATGACGTTATCAGCTGTCATTTGCCCATCTCTCAATTCACCTTTGATCTCTCCTTTGTGCATAACCAGGAGACGATCACTCATGCTCAAAACCTCGGGCAATTCGCTAGATATCATAATAATCGACTTACCTTGCTCGGTAAGCGTGTTCATGAGGCTATAGATTTCATACTTGGCCCCAACATCGATTCCGCGAGTGGGCTCATCGAGAATGAGAATCTCGACATTAGAGAAGAGCCATTTGGAAAGGACAACCTTTTGTTGATTTCCCCCCGATAAGTTATAGAGCGTCTGGTTAATCGAAGGAGTTTTAATATTGAGCTTTTCCACATATTCATCCGCTACCGCAGCTTCTTTCTGTTTTCTTAAGACAACCCCCTTCTTAACTGCATCAAGTTTAGTAATGGTAATGTTTTTCGTAACACTCATATCGAGTACTAACCCCGTCGCTTTGCGATCTTCAGTGACCATCCCAATCGAATTGCGTTTTCCTTCTTTGGTTGAGCGAATCGAAACTGGCTTACCGTAAATTTCAATGGAACCTTTATCGAGGGGATCGGCACCAAAGATAGCTTCGGCTAATTCAGTGCGTCCCGCACCGACTAAACCGGCGATACCTAAAATCTCCCCTTTGTGAAGGTCAAATGAGATGTCGGATAAGGTTGTACCGCGACTTAGATGTTTCACTTCTAAGACCTTCTCCCCTGGAGTAACCGTCCGGGGTGGAAACTCAGCTTCCATTGTTCGTCCCACCATTAGTTCAATAACCTGTTCGCGATTAATCTCGCTAACCGGGCTCTCTCCTACTAGCTTCCCATCGCGCATGACTGAAACGACGTCACAGATTTGAAAAATTTCATCTAATTTGTGCGAGATATAGATAACGGTTATCCCTTCATCTTTTAATTTCTGAATAATAGGGAAAAAGAGTTCAATCTCTTTCTTCGTCAATGAAGAGGTCGGTTCATCCATGACAATAATCTTAGCTTGGTACGAAAGTGCTTTGGCGATCTCCACCAATTGTCTTTCAGCTGTAGAAAATCTCCCCACTGGTTTGGTGACATCAAAATCGAGTCCCAAACTACTGAGTAGATTGTGCGCATCCTTGTTCGTCTTTTTCCAATCGATCGTCTTTTTCCCCTGATAGCGCCCCAAAAAGATATTCTCGGCTACCGATAGGGTGTTAATAAGGTTGAACTCTTGGAAGATAGTACTAATACCCTTCTCTTGGGCATCACGCACACCGTGTAAAATAAGCGGTTGTCCTTCGAGAAACAACTCTCCGCTCGTGGCGGTGTAGACACCATTGAGCACTTTCATCAAGGTCGATTTCCCCGCGCCATTTTCACCTATTAAGGCATGAATCGCACCTTTGGTAACCTGCAAAGAAACATTATCTAACGCGATTACTCCGGGGAAAATTTTAGTGATTTCTTTCATCTCTAATACATATTCACTCATATGCTTCCCTTTATATGGCTTAGAGGGTAATGAGACATTATCCTCTATTACAACGTTGGAGAGAAGAGAAACACCCTTACTACAACGTTGTAACTATGTTCATGATACACTACTTTCACTAGTTGTCAACTAAAATTTTCTTATTTTCGGGTTAAAATTTTTTCTTGTTTTCATGTCGCATCCCGTTTTGTTTGACAACGTTGGATACTCTCGATAGAATGAAATACAAGATTAACCTTAGGATTAGGAACATGAAACACCCCAACGTTACTATTAAATTCCTGGCGGACATCGCTGGTGTCTCTTTTTCTACCGTAGCGAAAGCATTACATAATGATCCGGCGATTAATATAGATACGCGCCGAAGAATTCAAAAAATTGCAGAGGAGTATAACTACCGCCCTAATATTCTCGCTAAAGGTTTGCGCAACCGGCGCACTAAAACTATCGGGGTCATCTTAAATGACTTACAAAGTCCATTTTATTCAGAAATCTATAAAGCAATCGGCGACGTGCTTGAACAAAAAGGGTATACCATGTTCTTAGCCGACTCAAAATATGAGGAAGAACTTGAAAAGAAAAATATTTCAACCATGATTGGCCAAGGTGTCGAAGGACTGATCGTCTCTTCGGTCAGCGAAGCCTCAGAAAACATTGCATTACTGCTTCGCGAATCGGTAAAAACGGTCTTCATCGATAACCGCCCCAGCCGCGACGATATTTGCTGTGTATACGTTGACCATGAAGCAGCTGCTTCGTTGGCCATACGCCACCTAGTGGCCTCCGGCCATCGTAACATCTTGCTTCTGAACGGACCTGAAAACCTCCCCTCTTCACAACACTTTGCTAGGGGGTATCGTGAAACCTTGAAAGCTTGCCACATTCCCTACCGAGATGAGCTGGTCAAATTCAACGCCATCGACATTGCCACCACAACGCACCTCATGGATAACATCATCAATGGCAACGATGCGGTAAAACCAGATGATTTTACCGCCATCGTAACCCTCAGTGATGTGACCGCAATTGGCGTCTACGACGCCGCCATGACCCATGGATTTACCATCCCTGGCACCTACAGCGTAGTTGGCTACGATAATATCTTCTCCACCAAATATCTCAATCCACCGCTCACGACCATTCATCAACCCAAAGAGCAAACCGGAGTGTTGGCTGCTACCTTGTTGTTAGAGAGTATCGAAAACCAAGCGTGCAACATGACCCAGATAATTCTTAATCCAGAACTTAAAAGTCGCGCTTCAGTGCGTATTATTTCGTAGTTTTACCCCTTAAGTTCGCGGTTTACCCACTCAATATCGGCTAGGACGGCATGCAGGGCTTGCCCTATGCGCGAGACACGAGCACACTCAGAGCGTTGCGCTTGC
>JAQVOO010000134.1:2907-5839 GCA_028702575.1 Sphaerochaetaceae bacterium | reverse complement strand
GGCAAGAATGGAATAGCATTCACCACCTCGGCCAAACGCATCAAAAGGATATCAATTCGACCACCATAATAACCAGAAAATGAACCAATAACGATACCGATGATACCAGCGATAATAACTGCAATAGCACCTATTGTGAGAGTTATCCGGCCACCTGAGACCAAGCGTGTAAACAAGTCCCTCCCATACTGGTCTGTTCCCATCAAATACCCGCGCAAGCCCCAAGTATGAATATTGCCCTGACTGTCTATTGCATAATTCTGGAAATAATCTGAAGAGACATCCACAATATCTTTCAGATTAGGTGCGCTGGCTTGCTTGAAATTATTCGCCCCCCAAGCCTCAACAGTCCCATCCTCAAGTAAAACGGTAAAGTGGCCTCTCCCTGCTGTGAGATGAACAGTCCGTCCCTGGATATGCTCGGGAATTTCTTGAATATCGTAGTTATCACTGCCCCAAACATGCACCACACCATCACTCGTTAGAGCGGCTGCGGCTTTGTCGGTAGTGGCAATATCAACAACTCTCCCTTGAACTTCTTTTGGAATATAGCTAAATGGTGTTTCTCTCTGACTGAGAACCACCACATTGCGACTCTTCGTGATGCCCAAGGCCGTCGTGGTGTTGAGTACCACCTTATCCAATGTACCCTGAGCATCTCCAGGTGAGATGTTTACAATGTTCAGATTTCCCCAAACATACATCTTCCCACTATAATCTAAGGCAATCGATACTTGATGCCCGGCAATCACTTGCTTGATGTTTGTCATTGAAACTTCCATGGGAACCGGACTTAGCATCAATCGATTATTACCCCAAGTAAAGACCTGACCTTTATCATTTAATGCCAGTACATGATCCAATCCTGCTGAGACTTGGACCACATGCCCCATATTCGTCGGCACATTCTGGAGTTTTGACGATAATGTACCCCATTGATACACATTCCCATCTTTGTCGACACCTACACCGAATACTGAACCCCCGTCAATCTGTGCAGTGTTGCCCTTCATCGCGGCCGGAGCTTTCATGAAAGACTGTGAGGGTTTTGTGTTTTGTTGGGTAGGATCCTGATACTGCAAATCCAAAGGATAGAAAATGGGAAGAATAAAACATGCCAAGAAAATTGCCACGAAGACATATACTCCCAGCATTGCTGTCTTTTTCTCACGGAAGTTGCGCAGCATTGTTTTGTATGGACTTTGCATCTGCTCTTCTTCAAGCAAAGAGAGTTTCGTGTGTTTTTGACCGAGGAAGAGCGTGCGTAGCACATCGCCAAAAGTCGACCCATGGTTCTTTTTGTTGCTCATCGTTCTCTCCTCAATCCAATTTCACGCGTGGATCAGCCAGTCCGTATGACAGATCCATCAAAAGATTACCAACCAATGCTAACACTAGGTAGAACATGACCATCGCCAGTGACACCGAGAAGTCTTGTTGGTTCAGGGCATCGATGATGACCTTACCCATCCCATTCCATAAGAATGTTCGTTCGATCACCACCGACCCGCTAAAGATACTGATGAACCAACCAGTCATGATGGTAATGAAGGGGATCAATGCGTTGCGAAAAGCATGGGAATAAATAACTACTTTTTCAGACAAACCCTTCGCTCGCGCTGTCCTGATATAATCCATGCGCAAAGCTTCAATCATAGTTGCCCTGACATAACGAGTCAAACCGCCTAATGAGGTAAATACCATAACTATCAAAGGTAACGCCATGTGGTATAATTTATCGAAGAACATCTTCGTTGTAGTTCCCGTCATTCCCGGAGTCTGGACACCACTTATCGGGAATATTGGTATCTTGACCGCAAACAAAAATATAAAGAGCAATGCTATTACAAAGAATGGCAAACTATAACCGATAATCGTTACCACTTGGACAGTGCTATCATAACGGCTACCCCTTCGAACAGCTGTTGAAATTCCAAGTGGAATCGTTATCAAGAATACCGGTATCAAAGACCAGACATTCAACATGATGGTATTCTTCATCGGAACACCAATCATGTTTCTCACTGGCATCTTATAGGTAATCGAATAGCCAAAATCACCTCGTAAGGTGTTAAACAGCCATGTAAAATACTGAACAACGAGTGGTTTATCTAGTCCAAGCTTCTGTACGGCTTCCTGGTACCTAGCTTCATATTCCTCCGGCTTCATGCTCTGTTTATTACCCTCAAGCATGAGGCGGGCAGGATCGCCTGGAACTGATTTATACAAGGCGAAAATGAGCACCGAAGCAACTAAAAATACCACCACGATGTACATCAAACGTTTAAGAATATATCTTAGCACGGACGCTATCCCTCCAAGAAGAACGGGTCTAAAGCAACCCATAGGGCAAACGGTCAAGCCGTTGCCCTATGGTGTTGTGAAAATTCACATTAATAAGTGAAAGAGTCGTTACATTACTTCGTAACACTCGCGCGGATGATAGCGTAGCGCCAATCCCAAGTGGACGACGATTCATATCCAACTATGCGAGGATTGTAGAAGTCATGATACATGTCGGAATAGAGAGGGATATCCGGCAACAAGTAGTTCCAGCGCTTCTCAAAGCGAATCCACTTCTCTGCCCAACCAGCAAGATCGGTAGGATCGGTTCTCTTCATATCCAAAGCGATGGATTCGAGTTCTTTGTCAGCGATGAAGTTGGTGTTGTAAGTTCCGAAGTACTCAGGATCGGTGCTGTAATAGTACCAGTAAGCCTGAGTGGTTGCAAAACCGGTTCCGAGGTTGAACATACCGTAAACGGGCTTGTCAATGTTCTCTTTGTAGAGATGATCAAGCAACACAGCAAAGTCAACAGTGGTTCCGTTAATCTGCATACCGACCTTCTTGACTTCAGGAACGAGCATAGCAGAAATAAGATCAGATACAGGGTTGTTGGCAGTATTGGCCCACTCGATTACGAGAGGCATCA
>JAQVOO010000134.1:0-2807 GCA_028702575.1 Sphaerochaetaceae bacterium | reverse complement strand
TAAGGGCCAGAAGTGACTGTTGGGTTGTAACGATATCCAGTTCCGGGGGTCAAGATAGTCTTGCGAAGCAGATCAGCATTGTAAGCAGCTGAAAGAGTTGCACCCTTGCCAGAATCGGAGATATCGACTCCAGGAGCCAATACATGCATTGGAATCGGCCCAACTGACACCAATGAAAGGTCGAAGAAGTAAGGAAGTTCTTCTGCCTTGATGGTAACTGAGAAGGAATAGTCGCCTAGTAGACGGATACCGCTGAATGAGCGGGTCTTGCCACTATGGAAGTCTTCATATCCCACATACTCAGGACCGGTGCCATACTGGGCTCCAAGTTCTACAGCTTCAGGGGATGCAGCATAGAGGATGTTAAAAACATAGTCTTTTGCTGTAATCTTTGAACCATCGTTGTAGGTGAGGTTCTTTGCAATGTTGAAAGTGTAGGTCTTAGTCCCGTCAGCATTCTCGACTGCAGTATGGGAAGGCACTGCAACAGGGTTGACAATATATCGACCTTCCTTGGTCCATACAACCGTTGCATAACCACTCATCAACTCTTTGAGGTAGGCGTTGGTAGCACTATTTGTCCAACCGTCAAAGAAATCTCCGTTAACTTGGGTAGAAGAACCCAAAATTATTTGTGACTTTTCCACCGCTGCTGTTGCTTCTGTTAACGGGGATGCTTCCGTCCCGCCGCCGGCAAATACCGAAACGGTAACGAAGGCGATTATCAGAAACAGAACAAACATTCTTTTTCTCATACCATGTCTCCTTGTGTATGTAATTCCGATTCATTTTTTCTTCCGACCGAAGTATTTGTTACGGAACCGGATTTTCCTAAGTATAGAGGATTTAGTTCTCATTGTCAAAATTATTCAATAGCTAATAATAGACCGTCCAGTACCCTCTTTTTGCGTATGAATTATCCTAAAATTATCAAAAGTCGCCACAATCAGATCCGACCTCTTTGAGTCTTGAATATTGCTCATTTTAGCTAAGAACACTCTTAAGCTCCATATATGATTTTCTACTATACGAGCTTCCTGAGCAAGCCCTTTCATGATCTACCAAGTCAATGACAGCCTTCTCTTTTTAAGCGAAAAACATGTATATCCTAGCTACTTTTTCAGCATCCCATCTTCAAAACAGCCCTATTTTTTATCAAGGAAAACACAAATATTCAAGAGCTATTTAAAAAAGACCTCCTCTAGGAACCTACGTTAACTCAGCATGCACTAGATCCGCAGCCATTCTGGCCGTCATAATACAGGTCGGCAATCCAGCAGGGCTAACCGTCCACTGCCCCGCACGATACAGATCAGGAATAGGGGTAAGAACAGCCTTCTTCATATTCAACATCCCCGCTGAAATAGGCACCTCTTGTTCAAAAGACCACCCCACAATGGCCCCCTCAGAACTACCCACCTCTCTGGCAATACTCAAAGGACTAGCTGTAAAGGAGAATAGAATATTTTCTTTTAATTCCGCGTATACAGAATCTGTGAGGGCTTTAATCATAAAATCACTAATATGCTTCTCAAATTCATCGTACCACCCCTCCTCTTCGATTCTGCGCGTCAGTTCATAATCGAAGAGAAAACTGAAAATCAGACCCGTCTTACCCTCAGGAGCAGTACTACTGTCGTTGAGAACTGGAATGGAGATCTCATAGGTATTGAGTCGACAGAAAGCTTCTAACCAAGTGTAAAAAGCTTTGCGCTCGAGGTTTTTCCAATTATTGAGCAGGGCAGAAAGCTCCGAACGGTGTAACTCTCCAAGTCCTTCTTTCGATGGAGTGTAAAAGAAGTGCCCTTCTGATATTGCACTAAAGTACTCAGGGGGCAAGTCGACCGCTAAAAAGAGGGTAAATATCGATTCAGCACCACGGCTAGCGAGAATACGCTCTTGCTCCTGCAGAATCTTTGTTTTTACCGCTTCGGAGAATCCTTCAGCCTCAACCATCCGATAAAGATACTTCAGATCAGCACACCAAATGAGTTTATCATAGGTATATGTATTCCCCTCAGCATCGACGAGCACTTTGTTCAGGGCATCTAGTTGTACCACCTCGGCATTGGTCCTCACCTCAGAACCAAGTTCAGCAAGACGCTCGCTGAGAGCCTTAGGAATACTTCCCACTCCCCCTTTGGGATAGTAATAGTCGGGATAGAGTGAAAAATAACTCATAGCAAAGAAAGCCGGTGTCCTTTTAAAGAAATGCTGGGAGATAATGTCTCTTAAGGAGTCATTTTCCAGTAACTTATTGAGAAATTGTTCCATGGGCATTTGCATGCGCATGATAGCAGCTCCAGTGGCTAAGAATCGGATAATCCAGATGATGAATGTACTAAAGTAGTAGCGAATATCACGCTTGGCATCCTTAAAGAAAGGACTATCGCTTCCAAAGAGTACCTGCATATACACATCGAACTTTGCAATGACCTTGATAACCTTCTCTACATCCTCACTACTTTGCGGATAAAGTTCTTTGAGAAGGCGCTCATAGGCCGCTAGACTATCCTTACTATCGGCGACGATTATCTTATCTTCCACTCCAAGGGAGACGTTACTTGGCAATAATGGCAAATCTATCTCAAGCTCTTTGAGCATAGGCTTGACCATGCCTGCATTCTCAACCGCCCGGATACCTCCATCAAAAAGGAACCCCTCCCGGACAAAAGAATTTACCAAGCCCCCACAAGTAGCCCGTTTTTCTAACACCAGCACAGAATGTCCTCGCATAGCGAGTGAAGTTGCAGTTGTAAGACCAGAAATCCCTGCTCCAACGACAATAATGTTATTATGTTTGGTCA
>JAQVOO010000133.1 GCA_028702575.1 Sphaerochaetaceae bacterium | reverse complement strand
CCTGCTGTTCCAGCTCCAGCTCCAGCTGTACCGGCTGAAGATGCTGTTGTCTTTAAATTGGTCAATGGTGCTGAACCTGAAAGCCTCGACCCTCATCAAATTCAAGGTGTTCCAGAGCATCGCATCTACGAGACTATCTTTGAAGGCTTAGTAGCATACGATCCAAAAACAGCAAGAGCTATTCCTGGATTAGCAAAAAGTTGGGAAGGCAATGAAGAAGGAACCCAGTACACTTTCCACCTACGGGATGCTGTGTGGAGTGATGGGGTAGCAATTACGGCACAAACTGTAGTTGATTCTTGGCTAAGAGAACTTAATCCAGAAACAGCCAGTCCTTATGCATGGTTCCCAGCAATGTTCCTTAAGGGAGCAGAAGAATATAATGCTGGTGTAGCTGGTAAGGAAGTTGTCGGTATTAGAGCTCTTGACGATAAGACCTTCCAGATGGATTTGATTGGTCCCCTACCGTATGCAATTGATGCATTAGCCCACTACTCTTTCGCAGTAGTTCCTCTCCATGCCATTGAAAAATATGGTTCTGAGTGGACACTACCCAAGAATTTTGTTGGTAACGGTCCCTACGTTCTTAAAGAATGGGTTCCCCAATCCTACATTAAAGCAGTACCTAACCCAACCTATTGGGACAAAGATGCTGTACAACTTGATGAAGCTATCTTCTACGCACTTGACGATAATAACACAGCTTATAACATGTACCTCAATGGTGAAGTCGACTGGATAACGACTATTCCTCTCGATCAACTTGAAGCTGCATCATTGCGCCGCGATTATCACAAAGCTCCGCAAGTAGCCACCTACTACTATGTATTCCAAACAGAAAAGGCTCCTTTTGACGATGTACGCGTAAGAAAAGCACTTGCCATGTCATTTGATCGCCAAGCATTAGTGGATCAAGTAACTCGTGGTGGACAGATCCCAGCATGGGGTATAGTTCCTGAGATGGCTGGTTATGCTAGCTTGGGTGAACCTATCTATGATATTGCTGCTGCCCGTAAGCTTCTGGCAGATGCCGGCTATCCTAATGGTGTAGGTTTCCCAAAAACCACTATCCTCTATAACACCAGTGATGCTCACAAAGCTATTGCTGAGTTCCTCCAGCAGGAATGGAAGAAGAACTTGAATGTCACCCTCGAGCTTGAAAATCAAGAGTGGGCCACCTATCTTTCAAACCGTAATACTGGCGACTTCCAAGTTGCTAGAGCGGGTTGGGTAGGCGACTATCAGGATCCAAACACCTTCCTCGACATGTTCATAACCGGTGGTGGAATGAATGGAGGAAAATATTCTAATGAGATCTATGATATTCTCGTGAAGGAAGCAGCAACCATGAGCGGCGCAGATCGTATGGACGTCCTCTTGCAAGCTGAAGACATCTTAGTCAACGAAGATCAAGCTGTTATGAATATTTATTATTACACCACGAATAACATGATCGATACGACGAAGTGGGGTGGCTGGTATACAAATACCATGGACTATCACCCGCTGAAGGATGTCTACCTCAAGTAGGCTCCACTGAAAAAAGTTAGTTAGTAGCCCCCGACATTAGTTGGGGGCTCTCTTTTTGTGTGGCGTCTTGCATTGAACACTGTCTAAAAAACAGCTATAGTCGCCTCATGAGTACGACTCTTTATCCTAAGAATGTAACAGGGCACATTACCATGGTGGCTTCCAAGTCACAAACTATTCGAGCCCTTTTGATTGCTACATTTGCGAAGGGCAAGAGCATTATACATAATGCTCTTGAAAGTGATGATACCTTTGCTTGCATTACCGTCTGCCGTGCTTTTGGAGCCACTATAACTGTCCTTGCAGATAACTCATTACTCGTTCAAGCTCCACAGACTTTTCCCGATTCCATTGCAGTCGATTGTGGTAATTCGGGTACTACCCTCTATTTGGCAACCGGTTTAGCGGCTTCAATTGCTTGCCCGGTTACCTTTACGGGTGATGAACAGTTACAGAACCGCCCATTAGGGGAACTCCTCCGCGCCCTTACTGAACTAGGGGTAGCTGTTGAAGCCCTTCGTCCTGGCTACCCTCCATTTACTATTAGAGGACCAATTACTGGGGGAACCACCACAATTGAGTGTCATAGTAGCCAGTATTTGTCGGCACTACTACTCGGTTGTCCCTTAGGCACTAACAAAAGTACCATCTACGTTCCACTCTTAAATGAACGGCCCTACGTTAAGATGACCACTTCCTGGCTCGACAATCTAGGAATTGCGTATGAGAGTTCTCCACAAATGGATAAATTCTCTATTGCAGGCCAACAAACTTACCTCCCCTTTGGGACTACAATCTGGGGAGATTATTCATCAGCTTCCTTCTTCTTTTGTAGTGCTGCTGTGACCGGCGGATGTGTCACTGTTTCAGGATTGGATCCTGATGATAGCCAAGGTGACAAGGAGATTTTGCCTGTATTAGAAGCCATGGGATGTACTGTAACTTGGACCGATACTACCAGCGTACGCGTTTGCGGACCAAAAAAAGGTTCATTACAAAGTGGAGTGTTTGACCTTAATGCGATGCCTGATGCCCTGCCTGTTCTTGCAGTAACCGCTTGTTATGCCCAAGGAAAAACGATGTTAACCAATGTACCCCAAGCTAGGATTAAAGAGACTGATCGTATTACAAGTATGCGTAAAAACCTAGTAGCACTCGGAGCTCGGGTTGAAGAAGAAGAGGATGCTTTAGTAATATATGGTAATGGAGAATTACCGGGAGGCCCGTGTAAAGGCTTCGGCGATCATCGCATTATTATGGCTATGGCAATTGCTGCCCTAGGAGCGAAAAATCCCGTTACGATAGATTCCACTGCTGCCGTTGCAGTTACATTTCCCACCTTTTTTTCATTACTAGAACAGATTTCAGAGGAGATAGTCCATGCCTAAAATATATGATTTAAGAAGTGATACCGTAACTAAACCCAGTAGTGCTATGCGTAAAGCAATGGCAAATGCTGAAGTTGGTGATGATGTATATTTTGAAGACCCAACCGTTAATCGCCTTGAGGCGATGGCGGCTGAACGCCTCGGCAAAGAAGCAGCCCTGTTCGTCACTTCCGGTTCAATGGGGAATCTTATACCCCTTTTCCTGCTTGCCGGGCGTGGGAGTGAAGTACTGACCCACAGTGAAAGTCATATTATCCAGCATGAAGTTGGTGCAATGGCGAGCATTGCCGGTGCAATTCCCATTGCAATAAGTTCTCCACGCGGCCTGCTGAGTGCCCCAGTGTTAGAACCTTTGATCAAACCAAAGGCATATGATCTGGCCCGCACTGCTGTCATTGAGGTAGAAAATACCATTAAAGGAGTTTGTTATCCTTTAAAGACCTTACAAGATATAAAATCTTTAGCAGAAAAATATAACCTTACCATACACATGGATGGTGCCCGCCTATTTAATGCTGCTGTAGCCACTGGTATCGACGTCTCACACATTGCAAAAAATGCTGACACTGTCAGCTTCTGCCTCTCTAAAGGCTTGGGAGCCCCAGTCGGAAGCATGTTATGTGGCACACAAGAGTTTATTAAGAAAGCACGCTCAATTCGCAAAATGTTGGGAGGTGGCATGCGCCAAGCTGGCATCTTAGCCGCAGCAGGGATTTATGCCCTTGAACACAATGTGGGCCGCTTAGCAGAAGATCACACTCATGCCAAACAAATTGCCCAAACATTAGCTAAAACAGAGTGGGCCCAACTAAACGTTGATGACACTGAAACTAATATAATCTTTTTCTCAGTGCCCAAATTAAGTGGAGCAAAAGTTGCCTCAATTTTATCGGCAAAGGGAATCCTGTGTTCAGGCTCTGGTTCATCAGTACGACTAGTTACTAACCTTGATCTAAATTCAGAAGATATTACAGCGGTTTGTGACATCATCGCTTCTACCGAAGCAAAGGAGTTTACTCTGTGAAATCGGCAATATGTTGGTTCAGTGGTGCAGGTAATTCTAAAGCTGTAGCTCATGATCTGCAACAGAGATTAGGATATGATCACCTTTTAGCAATTCCAGAGGTCATTAAAAATCCGGCATTACTCACAGATATTACTACCCTAGGATTAGTTTTTCCGATCTATTTCTTTGGTCCTCCAGCTATTGTACGCATATTAATCAGTGAGACGCTAAAAGGGCTTGAGCTAAAACTAGACTACCTCTTTGTAATTCTTACCCATGGGGGACTCCCTTTCTATGCTCCCACCATTACCGACCGCCTCCTCGCTGATGCTGGCTATGCCGCCAGTTATGTGAACACCATTGCCATGATTGACACCTATATTCCCCTCTTTAAGATCCCAAAGGAAGAAAAGCAACAAGCAATCCATTTCAAAATCGGTAAAAAGATTGAAACAATGAGTTCTTCCCTACTCGCCCAAAATTTACGGGTTGCCATGCGGCTCCCTTTTGCCAGGCAATTTCATAATATCTGGCAAAATTCGTTAGTGAAACGTAGTAATAAAGATAAAAATTTTATTATAACTGACCAGTGCACTGGTTGTGGAATATGTGCACAAGTTTGCCCAGTGCAAAATATAGTAATGGAGCGTGGCCAACCAATCTTTCTCCATACCTGCGAACAGTGCTTTGCTTGTTTTCATCACTGTCCAGAGCATGCCATCGCTCTCCAACGCACCCCAGTACGTGGGTACACTTGGTATACTCCCCCAAATACTTTTATCTCACAGGAATAATTATGGAAAAATATGACTTTAATACCACGATTAACCGTTGTGATAGCCTCTCCGTTAAATGGAACAAAAAGGCTATCGCTAGTATTTGCAATAATAAAGAAGCAAAACCCTATTGGGTCGCAGACATGGATTTCAGTGCCCCTCCCGCAGTCTTAACAGCCCTGCACGATCAATTTGCCCATGGGATTTTAGGCTATCCGTTATTCGATGCTCCTCAAAAAACTATCGCCGCATGGACTAAAAAAAGGCATAATTGGGATGTTGATACTAATCTTATCGTCTTTTCCCCTGGCATGTTAGCTTCGATCGCTACTTTGGTTGAACTCTATAGTGAAAAAGGGGATGGCGTAGTCCTGCCCCTACCTGCCTATAAGCCCTTTGTCAAAATCATTCATGGGCTAGGAAGAACCCTTATACCGTGGCCAATGCTCTACGATGAAGAACAGGCCCATTTTACCCTCAACTTTTCTCAATTACGGCAAGTATTGGCAGAACAAAAAAACTCTCTCTTGCTGTTTTGTTCTCCCCATAATCCTTCGGGAAGGGTCTTTACTACAGAAGAGTTGACTACTATTGTTGAATTGGCAGCCGAGTTTAAGACAACTATTATTAGTGATGAAATCCACGCCGATCTTACCTTTCCGGGTATAACTCACATCCCTTTGGGACATATAGCAAAACAATATGGAATCGATTGCGCGACCTGCATGGCTCCTTCAAAAACCTTCAATATTGCTGGAGAACATTTTTCCTCAGTAATCTGCTCCTCTAGGGCGATGGCCACCACATTAATCACCCGCATGCGAGCATTACACATCTCTCCCGATCTTTTAGCTACCACAACCGCCTTAGCCGCTTATCGAGAAGGGTATGATTGGCTCATGCAGTTAAATTCGTTTCTTGCTAACCAAGTTGCTCTTATTAGTCAACGACTAGAAGAGAGCAACTCTGGTTTAAAATTTGTTGTTCCTGAGGCCTCTTTCATCGGTTTAATCGATTGTAGTGCAATCTATGCACGTGTTACAGAAGATGCCAAGAATTACCCCCAGCTCTATGATTCAAGCACCAGCTTAGAAGGGGGATTATTGTCACGGTTCTTTGGCCAGCGTGCTGGTATTGCTATGAACGATGGCACTTGGTTTGGAAAAG
>JAQVOO010000132.1 GCA_028702575.1 Sphaerochaetaceae bacterium | reverse complement strand
CACCAAGATTACGAAATCGTTTTGCTATTCTCGTTACCGACAATCCATAGAAGAATTTATCTACGAGAGAAGTAGCAATAAGGCTGTCACCAGCAAGACCTCCTGGAATAAATCGCTGGGGTGCTGGCGCAGTAATGATGGTGCGCTTTTTCGTGCCATCTTGATGATGTGTTTCACCACACCTAGGGCAATAGCCCTTATGCCGTACTTGCTTAATAATGCGTAGGCTCTCTTTGAGAATATCTATGTGCTCATGAATATCTGAAGCGTTGATCGGTACCAAGGTGCAACCACAAGCAGAACATGCTTCATCTAAGGTAAAATCATGTTGCTCTCTAGGATAGGATGCATCAAATACCTGTCTTCCACATCCATTGCCCCTTTTCCGGTGTGCTGGATTTCTGTTGCGTCGTTCATTTTTGTCAGAAGTAGTATTGGCTGACTTGGATTCATCAACTAACTTCTTTGCATCAGAGATAGTTTGTTGTTCCTCGGGGCTGAGTTCTTCCTCGTCCTTATTAAGTAGCTCAATGGGAATGTTAAAAAGTTTGCGATACTTCTCACTTGAACTGCCAAATCTGAGAAACAGTTCAAGTCGGAGTTTCTCTTTACCTGAGCGCACTACACGAGTAAGTACTTCAACATCCTCTTTCAAGATGTCATTTTCCTCAGTGAGCTTGCTGTTTTCTTTTACATACTGTTTATTTTTTTTCTCTAATTCAACCACACGCATGCGTAATCTGGTAAGTTCTTCTTGAGTATTCATAAGCAGAACTGTACCACAAAACAAAAGTTTAGGCAATACAATTCATTCTAGTACAATGAATTAGAGGGTTCAACTCCTCTGCAATCTTCACTCAGGGAGCCTCTAATAACAAAGGCTGTATACGTTAACACAAGGGAGGGCAAAAGGAGAAAATCCCATAAAAAGACTAGCAGAAGGCCTCCTCTGGCCTCCGCTACTTCATTGCGTAAAAGAATTTAGTAATTATTTGTCTACATATGGAGTTCCATTCTAGAAACTTTTCCACATGCCTTAAGATGTCCTAAAGGAACCGGGTCTTCTAGAAGATCTCGCAGTTCTTGTACGGTTATCTGTGCAGCGGCTTTTGCATCCATGGGCCAAGGGTAACGACCATACTTAATAACTCGAGTACACATCCAAATTCCTGCACCTTCACAGTACACGATGCGAATCTGTTTTCGGCTGGTTGCACAAAATATAAATAATGATTGTTCATCCATGGTACGATCCATGGCACCAACCACTAAAGAAACCATGCCTCGAATTCCTCGACGAAAATCTGAAGGACCTACTCTAAGAAATACTTTTTTGCCAGTTAGCTTCTTGTCAAATGGTAAGGCCATTACAGTGCCTCCAGTATGTGAGCAAGGAGGGTTATAGCCTTCTTATTACACCCAAGCTGGTAGAGGCGGTGGCAACAATCGTGTACATCCTTACGGAATTTGATCATCTCTTCGAGCGTGACAGCTTCTGCTTTGGTAGCATCCTCAGTAATGGCATAGCAGGCAATAGTAAGATTTTCTGCAGGGGGACCCTGAACTACTTCACTACCAGAGCTACTTTGATACTTTTTCAGCCACTCTCGTAAGGTGGGGGCACAAATGGGAACATCCGGCAATTTACAAAACGTATGGGGAGATAACCCTGATTGGTGATACCTGTTGATGATTTCACGCCTGACTTCTGGCGAATACACTACTTTCCTCATGTTCTATCCTCCGAGGCTTATGCTAGAGGATAGCAAACTCCTTGGGTATGGTGTATTTGGTTTGATGCTCACGAAGGAAAAGACCGAATTTCCTAGCGAAGGAAATGCGGCGATTTTGTCTAGCGATGGATTCTCCCTCATCTTGTCTAATCCAAGCTTGCAAATATTCTCTCGTCAGCTCTGGAGGATAGTCATTGCTTGCCCAGTAATCATCAAAAAAGAGAGAATGGTAATGGTAATGATGGTTTTTCGCAAAGGATTTCATATATGAGACAAAATCCTCCAACCTGGAGGCAAAACTGCTTTTGTATTTCATCTTGGCATCCTCCCCAATTTATATATAGGTTCGATGCAACATTGTCTCATTCCTTCGTAGTCTGTGGAAAGATAGATGTTTGTAGTCTCTATATTTGAATGTCCCAACAATGTGCTGATGGTGCCTATGGAAGTACCACAAGAAATCTGTTTCATTGCCAAGTTGTGCCTCAATAGATGAGAGCCTTGCCTTTCATGCTTTCTGATATGTAGTTTCTTGAAAGCTCTGGCCACATGGCAGTAAACTGCAGAATGCTCCGAAAATGGACAAATAGGTGCAACTTCCCGTAAGAACACATTTTGAAACAGACTCTCTTGCCTTTCCTCCGCTATATAGTGAGCTAAACAATTGCCAACTACCGGTATAAGAGGAAGAACCACCGACTCTCCGGTTTTGCTTTGGAAAAATGAAATGAGATCCTTATTCCAGTCTATATCCCGAAGTTGCAAATTGATGATATCGATTGCACGAATTCCCAGAAAATAGCAAAGGGCAATTATGCTTTTGGATTTATAGCTAGCAGTACCATCCTGAAAATACACCTTGAGTAACAAATCTTCTTCATTTGATAACACAGGAATGATTGGGCAATGTTTTGGACAATGTTTTGGGAGGACATGCATGAATGTGGGTTCAACATCGAGATAGGTCAAGAAAGAACGTATGGCCGAAGATGCCACACGAACACTGGTCACTGCCCAAGTTGTTGTCAATTGCTTGAAAAAGGAGTTGATATAACGTGGATGCAAACTAGTGATTTTCCTGCAGCCAACATCTGAAAGATGATTAAGAAACTGTGCTACGACATTTCTGTAGCTTTCAATAGTATATCTTGATTTTCCATTCTCGGTGAGCCAATACAAGAAATCACTATGGCATTCCTTGAATTGCTCATGCCGTGGATAATTTCTATTTTTGGATGTTTTTGGTATACGAAATGCATGTCCAGTTTCAAAATAACGTAGTATGAGTCCTAATTGCACTCGGTCCACTGGATTGAGACGGATACTGCCTGATAAGGCATCATGAAGAATGGATTGGCACGCCTCCTGTGAAGTTTTGGATGGATATGTCTTTTCTATCCTCAGCACAATTCTATTTGCGGATGCTCTATATACTTCGAACATAGTGTTACGAAAGCCTTGTTCTTCATTCAGGCGTCGGACATCCTCAATGGCATCTGTCAATTTTTGGGTTCCCATATAAATCTCCTTATGGTGAGTATTAGCCCTAAGGCTAGTTTCATCATAAGGGTACAGAAGGATAATCCGTGATTAATTTTGCCGAAATTTTCTCCAATCTCCTATACTGGACAAGGAGTTGCGATATTCTTAGACAAAATAAAATGTTCGTTGAAATCGAAATTTTCACGAATTCAACAAAATTTCGATAATGGTGTCGAATTTCTCGATCCGCTAGACATGGAGGCTTCACGGTATAAGGGCAAAAACAAGCGTATGGACGTCTTCTATGCCCATCCCTACGCAAGTTACGAACGTGGCACCAACGAGAATCACAATGGGCTGATTCGCAGATTCCTGCCCAAAGGCACCAAAATGGAAGATGTTTCAGAGGAGAAAGTGGCAGAAATACAGCATTGGCTGAACAATCTGCCCAGGAGAATTTTAGGCGGCAAGACACCAATAGAAGCATTTCTGGAGGGTCTTAGTATAACAGATGAGAATGATCTAGCAAAAATCGCATGGCTTATTGTCAGTTAACCTTGCAATTCGGGAAAACAACAAAACTCCCTGCACTTGCAAGGAGTTTCTCTTTGGGCCCAGAAGGACTTGAACCTTCGACCCACGGATTATGAGTCCGATGCTCTAACCAACTGAGCTATAGGCCCGACTTTGAAGATAATAAGGAGATTAAGGGTTGCTGTCAACTGGAGTTTTACAAATTTGGTCTTTGTTCGCTTCTCAGTAGGACTTCATCAAAACCGAGGCTTTTCACTATCTTCAAGCTCTCCTCTTTATCGCTACTGGGGATCCAACGTAAGGTGAGGCGTAAAAGAGTATTTTGGACAATTTCTATGACTGGGTGAAATCCTAGTGCATGGAATGTTGTATAGAGTGAGTATACTCTTTGTGTGTTTGAAAAACTTCCAATCTGGATCCGATACCAGCCAGTATCACCCGCGCGGTCATACTGTGACTCTGGTATTTCTGGCACTGATAAAATCTCCAGTTCAACTTCTGTGATGCCCTGCTTATACATCTGTAAAGCTTTAGCAGCTACAGGGGTGAGATCAATAATTCTGTTTTCTATGAATGGCCCACGATCGTTAATACGGACATCGACTGTTTGGTTATTTTCAAGGTTATGTACTCGTACAATCGTACCAAATGTGAGTGTTTTATGAGCTGCCGCCAGCGCCTCTGGATTAAAGCCTTCTCCGTTGGCAGTTAATGCTCCTAACTCACTATCATACCAAGAAGCGATACCCCGTTCACGTAAATTTGCAAAAAGGGAACTTATGATAAGCACTATTATTGTTATTATACAGATGATTCTTTTGGCACTCATACCTAGATTATAAACCGGTTTCACTAAAGATGCAGGAAAAATGTAAAAATAGTGTAATTTACTCTTCATCTTGCTCAAAATCTCTCCTCTCGCTATAATCGCCCACATGAGCAAACAACCTATATCATTTCATTGGGCAGACATTAATGCCGACAAAATTATTCGTGAAAAGGGTCCTAAAGACCAATATACCTGTGCTTCAGGGATAACCCCATCCGGTACAGTTCATATCGGGAATTTTAGAGAAATCATCTCCGTTGACCTCATCGTGCGGGCTTTACGTGATAAAGGACACTCTGTACGTTTTATCTACTCTTGGGATGACTACGACGTATTTCGTAAAGTTCCCAAGAACATGCCTAAACCTGAATTGTTAAAAACTTACCTCCGTAAACCCATTACCCTGGTCCCCGATACCACAGGGAATTATAATAACTATGCTGAGGCCAATGAAAAAGCTGTTGAAAGTTTGTTGCCTATTGTCGGCATCGTTCCTGAATATTTATATCAAGCAGAACGTTACCGCAGTGGAACCTATGCCGAAAAGATGCGAATTGCTCTTGAACGTAAAGATGAGATTAAAGCTATTCTAGACCAATACCGAACCACCCCGTTGCCCGATGACTGGTTCCCCCTCTCGGTGTTCAGTAACTTCACTGACAAAGACACCACCACTATTTTAGAGTGGGACGGCGAGTGGGGTATCACCTATCGTGATGATGAAACGCAGCAAGTGGAAACTATCGATTTACGGACAACGAGTGCCGCAAAGCTACCGTGGCGCATTGACTGGCCCATGCGCTGGGCCTATGAAGATGTGGATTTTGAACCAGCTGGTAAAGACCACCACAGTGAGGGGGGCTCTTTCGATACCTCCAAACACATTGTAGAGGTCTTTGGATCAAAAGCCCCAGTTTCTTTCCAATATGACTTTATCAGTATTAAAGGGCGGGGAGGGAAGATCTCTTCTTCTTCTGGTGAAGTGGTGAGCTTACCAGATGTCCTTGAGGTCTATACACCTGAAGTTACCCGCTATTTATTTGTTGGAACGCGGCCGAATACTGAATTTGCCATCTCCTTTGATCTTGACGTATTGAAAATCTACGAGGATTACGACACCACTGAACGGATTTACTTTGGTGTCCACAAAGTCAACGAAAAACGCGAAGCTAAAGAACGACGCATTTATGAACTATCGCAGGTTAAAGAAATTCCGACCGAGATCTCTTATCAAATACCATTTCGCCATTTGTGCAACCTTTTACAGATTAATAGCGGAGATACTGAAGCCGTTATCGAG
>JAQVOO010000131.1 GCA_028702575.1 Sphaerochaetaceae bacterium | reverse complement strand
ACCTTACATCCTGCTGCTAATAGTGCTTTAACTACTGCACTATTATCATGCAGATGACACCCTAAGGCAAAATGAAGAGCTGTTTCACCACTCAAAGATTTTGCATGGACATTAGGTTGAGCATTAATCAGAGCAAGGGCAACTGGTGTTGAATCGGCGGCACAGGCGTGCATCAAGGCAGTCATCCCCTGCCAATCTGCGAGATCAATTGCTACTCCATGGGCTAGCAACAATTTGACCAGTTCTTCATTATCGAGAGCATGAATGAGTACCGGGAACCCCTCAGTATCAATTGCATTGAGATCAACACCTAATGATATAAGGGTTTTTACCATAAAAACAGGATTAGGATTTTCATACATGGCTACTACAATGGCGTTTTGTTGGACTGCTTGCTCTTCATCCCACCAGTATTCATCTGCATTAGGGGGAATCTCATCTTCAAAAGGAGGAATGACTGGGTATAAATCCATGGGTAAGGTACTGTTGAGATCGGCTCCTTGGGCATAAAAGAAACGGACTAATTCATCGTGGGTATTGGCGGCAGCCGCCAATAAAAAGAGTCGATTAAGATCTTCGGGGCTTATTTGGGGCAGCTGAGAATACAACAGTTTGGATATTTTCACGTTTGCATTGTTAATCACCGCTTGTTTTACTATTTCAAAATTGACCCGAGCTCCTGCTGAAAGCAATGTTTCAATTACTGAAAGATGTTTATTTTCTGCAGCAGCATACATAAGAGGGCTTCTACCTGAAGCATCTAGTTCATTAACATCACGTATCTTTACTAAATATTGCTCTAAAGCCTGCCCTTCTTGGACATCACAAGCCAAGGCACATAACATAGTAAATGGTTCAGATCGGTCCATATAGCGACTCCTTAATGGTGATTATTATACCATTTTGTGTAAAGCGATGCTATCTAAGATTTAGCAATTTATACCTCCTCTATTATCTCATTATAAAGAATTTGTGTATTGACAACATTCGTAGAGGTTTATACCATAGGCTATCTGCGGTTCGGGTGGTTCAAGCCATCCGCTAAGAGGGAAACGGGTGAAATTCCCGTACGGTCCCGCCACTGTAATGAGGTAAGAACAGTTGCCATGTAATTGGCAACCACTGGAGATTCTCCGGGAAGGTACTGTTACGTATTCCTCAGAGCCAGGAGACCTGCCGCATATAATCCTGTCGATCTAAAAGATCGGACCTACGGAGCATAGGTCGGGTATGCAGATTCATGCCCAAACATCTTCAAAGGAGCGTGGCATGAGAATGCAAAAACAAATCGTCACATTTTTTACTCTCGTACTGGTTCTCTTTACTCTATTTCCGTTAGGAGCAGCCGGACAACAAGAATCGCTACAGATCGCAGAACCTGTGGTCTCAATTATTGATTCACGCAATGCTGAGATCTCTCTATTTGATTATCCACAGCGTATTGTTTCACTCAGTCCCAATCTTACGGAAACTTTATTTGCCTTAGGATTAGGGGATAAAGTAGTCGGGCGCAGCGATTATTGTGATTACCCGGCAGAAGCAGCTTCCATCCCTCCCGTTGGTGATCTTTTTACCCCTAGTGTGGAGAAAATACTCTCCCTTGAACCCGATTTAGTGATTATTGGGAGTATTGGCCAGGCCCAAACTGTTGAGGCACTTGAAACAGGAGGCGCTACTGTTGCTTATATCAATGAAGAAGCGACCATGGAAGGGACCTATCGTATTATTGAACAAGTTGGAAATATCACAGGAGCTTCAGCACAAGCAACAGCTTTGATCACAGAGATGCGACAAACAATTGATCAAGTTCTCGATCAAAGATCCCAAGCAAATTGGCCCACAGTCTATTATGTCGCCGGATTTGGTGAATGGGGCGATTTCACGGCAACAGGAGATACTTTTTTGCACGAAATTATCGTCACTGCTGGAGGTGATAATATTGCCCACGATGCAATAAATTGGAGTTATCAACTCGAAATACTACTTGCTAAAGACCCTGATATCCTCATTCTACCTGCAATGTGGGGCTCTACTCCGGAGGAAACTAAAAATAGTTTCTTAAGTCATCCCTCATATGCGTCGCTCAGTGCGGTAAAAAATGACAAGATTATCACATGGGTTGAAAATAATATTTTGGAACGGCAAGGGCCGAGAAGTGCCTTGGCTGTTTCACAATTAGCACAAGCTTTTACAGAACTCTCGAGGTAATCCATGATCAAGAAGTGCTACCTCCCTATTATATGGCTATTTTTATTGGTAGCACTCGTGGTCGTCTCTATTAGCTCATTAGCGCTGGGACCTGCTGGTATAACAATAAAACAAACTGTTGCTATTATTACTGGTGGGCCCACTTATCACGGGTCTACTCTGTTTAGTTCTGCCCAACACCGTATTATCTGGAATCTTCGCTTACCTCGAATCCTCACGTCACTGGTCGCCGGTATGGTTTTAGCCGTTGCAGGTATGGTATACCAAGCTCTCTTTCGCAATCCCATGGCTGACCCCTATGTGTTAGGAATTTCCAGTGGTGCAGCTTTTGGTGTTGCTTTTGCAGCTTTTATTGGTTTTATCGGTGGTGCAACTGGAGTCTGGCAAGTTCCTCTTGCTGCCTTTTTAGGCGCAGCTGGAACTGCTTTGTGTATTTTCTTTTTATCTGGTGGAATTCGCCGCTCGCCTGCAACACTACTGCTGACTGGCATTGCCTTAAATTTCTTACTTTCTGCACTCATGACCCTTTTTATGTATCTTAATCGGGCCCAATTACAAAGTATTATGCAGTGGACACTAGGGAGTTTTAGTACGTCTAATTGGTCGAAACTACTCATCATAAGTATAACAGCAACCTTCAGTATTATTCCGATTGGCCTACTTACCCGCGAGCTCGACATTCTCCTGTTAGATGAAGCTTCAGCGCTATCTATTGGTGTTTCAGTTAGAACAGTACGGTTAATTTTATTAGCACTCTCTACCCTTGCGACCTCTATAACGGTGGCATTTTGTGGTATCATTGGCTTCGTTGGACTTATGGTTCCGCATATAATGCGCCTTATTACCGGCCCCCGCCATGCCAAACTCCTCCCCTTTTCCCTAGTCGGAGGGGCGTTGATGATGGTAACAGCCGATACTCTCGCTCGCACAGTTTTAGGAGCATCAGAATTACCCGTTGGGATTATTACAGCTATTGCAGGAGCACCTTTATTTATTGTTCTCCTCATTAACCATAAGCGGGAGGTACGTTAATGCAATCTGTAGTAGGTTCTATTCGCAATTTGAATTGGTCGTACCGTGATAAACCATTATTTACCAATGTAAGCACCGATTTTCCTTCTGGGGCTTTTATCTCGATTATCGGGCCTAATGGTTCAGGAAAAACCACCTTATTGCGCCATTTTCTCCGTATCTTACCTTCTCCTAAAGGAACTATTATATTACCGGATGGAGATTTGCAAGATTATCAACAAATTGATTTAGCTAAACATATTAGTTATGTGCCCCAGCAAAGTCGTCTTGAATATGATTTCACCGTATATGAGTGCATAGCTATGGGACGTTACGCCCATGGTGGTCGATTTTCCACTCTTACTAACGACGATCATCTGTTGATTACTAAGGCAATGGAGGCTATGGAACTCACCCAGCTCGAAAAACGCTTGGCAACTGAGTTATCGGGTGGTGAATATCAACGAATGTTAATAGCCAGAGCTTTAGCTCAGCAGTCATCTGTTATCTTGCTCGATGAACCAGTAAGTCATCTCGATGTCCACAATCAACGTGAAATATTAAGTCTGTTACGCTGCCTAGTTGAGCAGAAAATCACAACGGTCGTATGTGTGCTACACGATCTCAATGCCGTTAGTGCTTTTAGTGATTTAGTAATTATGATGGATTCAGGAAAGATTGTTGCCGAGGGCTCGGTCGAGGAAGTGCTTACCAAAGAGCGTATCGAGGAGGTCTATAAGGTTAGTGTAGAACTACACTATACAAGTCCTAGTAAACCGCCTCTGGTAATGCCTAAGTGGCGCTGATTAACGACTTCCCGTCTTTTTAATAATATGAAATCCAAACTTGGTCGGTACTATGGGGCTAATTGCCCCCACTGACATCCGTTTTACGGCCTGTTCAAAAGGGGCTACCATCGCTCCTTCACCAAACCATCCCAGATCTCCACCTTTGCTCTTACTGGAACAGGTCGAAAAATCACGGGCGAGGGATGCAAAATTGGCCCCTCCTAGAATCCGTTTACGAAGATCTTCTGCAAGTTTTCTATCTTTAACCAGAATGTGACTTGCTCTAAATTCCATATCGTTGACTCCTATATATCTTGTAGCATTTCACTATAATAGCGCCCTTGTAGCGGATAATCCCCCACTCCAAGTTGTTTTCTGATCTTTGCTAAATACTCTAGGGTTGCCGCAACTGTTGCATCAGAGGCCTGTTTAGCTAATAGCTTTTCTATTTCTAAAAACCATCCAAGGTGTTCTACTTCTACGAGCTCAATAGTTAATGTATCTTGTTGCCAGCTCATTCCTATTTTTCGTTTTTTTATTTTTTCTATATAACCTAGGGCAAGAAAAAAATGGTTTAAAGCACTTAAATCTTTATTTGGAACTGAGAACTCTATTTCTTGATTAACTTCAGCTCCATCAGATCTTTTATCTTTCTTTTTTTTGGTTACGCTGATTCCTGTTTGATCTTTGCGAATTCTGAAAAGTAGGGCCGTGTCAGTAGGCATGCCGTAATAGATATCTTCTTTATGGACCTTCCCCTTAACAGCCTCTGGAAATTGAATATCGATGCGGTTGGCTAACTGGGCAACTTCAGCATTGGATATAGCAACTTTACATTCTATTTCTCGAACCATGTTATTCCTTCCATGGGAAAATCATACCACGCAACGTCCTTGTGCCAACTTTTTCCTGCTCATCAAATAATAAGGTATCCCAAGGAATTTTTTTCCGATTAGCATCTGGATTCTCTTCAAGATAATCATATTTATAGATCAGTAATTTAACGGCAACTTGACGGGATAATTGGATACCAGCAACTCCGGGCATAATAGTAGCGAAAATAACAGTAAAGATAAGATTAACAATATGGTAAATCGCAAAAAAGAGAGAAAACCAGAGGTTATCTGCCACCAGCATTAAACCTTTCTTTAAACTCTTAAAAGGCTTATCGTCTGGCATCTGAATAGCTAGTGGATAATAATAGAACATAGCTAATGCAAGCACCACAGTTACCCAAAATACTACTACAGCAACCACAAAGCCAAAGAGAGTGTTGTAGGCAATATAGAATGGAATAACAAAGAAAATCATGGTTATCAAGAGAGCATTAATACCGAAATGGAGTAACGCATGACGCCAAATAACTTTGAACGAGCTCTTAAAATAGGCAAACCCCGGTCGACTATACCAAGCAAATTCTTTTGTCTGATATGAAAGGGCCCCGGTATAAAAAGAGTGGAGCGCCAACGCTATGAGTAGGACAAAGATACCAGCGAGGGTAGAGACCGCAAGGAGCTCCAAACCGCCATAGATCGCCAGTAGTACTAGTAGATACCCTAAATTGAGTACCACTAATCCTATAAAATTATCCCAACCGTCAAAGAATGCTTTCTTAATAAAAAAAAATGTCATGGTTGTAGATTAGCGAGCTTTGCAAAGTTATGCAATAAGATTGGAAATAATAAAACGCTTCTCTCATCCCGTATCCCGAAAGACGTGGACAAAAGAAGCGTTATTATAGCGGCGAAGGGACTCGGACCCCTGACCGAACGGATATGAGCCGTTTGCTCTACCATCTGAGCTACGCCGCCAAACTTGTGTTTTACAACACAACAGGCGCCATATTATCGGTGAATAGCAACACTGTCAAGCCCTTACATGGCCTCAGT
>JAQVOO010000015.1 GCA_028702575.1 Sphaerochaetaceae bacterium | reverse complement strand
AGCAACTCTTGCATGCGTCCTTTGGCACGAGCTTTAGAAAAATTTTCCCGACTAGTAAAACTAGACCTTCTCATACATATTAATCCTTCTCCAGCACATAACTGCCGTATACATTAATAACATCTGTCTCATGATAGCGAATTATGCGAGGTACGTTTAAATCAATCAGATGGACATGTCCATGGAGTAAATACCCAGGTTTAAACTTACGCATAAACCACAGAAAAGCTTTAAAACCAGTATGACAGCGATCCTCACCATCTCCAATACCGCGCGGGGGCGCATGGGTAACTAGAATATCGAGAAATCGCCCGTAGCGAATCTTATTATATAATAATTTCGGGATCATTTTTAAAATGCGTCCGTACATCTCAAATTCAGTAAATTGGTGGTCGCCATGATTGTAACGCATCGAACCACCTAAACCAGCTAATAATAAACCAGTAGTACCATCGCGCATAACTTTCCCTTCTAAACACTCCCCCCCTATACCCCAACTCAAGCGGTGAGCTTCATTTTTAAACTCGAGCGAAGCCTCAGACCAAGAACACTTTTTAAACTTAGCCATATCTTCAGTATGATGGTTTCCAAAAATGAAATAGAAAGGTTTATTGAGTGAAGAGACTATAAATTCATAATATCTAAGGGGCAGATCACCAGCAGATAACACCAAATCTACAGATCCATAACGTTCAGCGACATTCACTGAGTAAACTAAAGGATCTTTTGCATCAGCAATACAGAGAATTTTCATAGTCACATCATACCATATCCGCCATCGGCTGTAACTATCTCACCTGTCATTGCTTTTGATCCTGCAGAGCATAAGAAACATACAATAGTTGCAATCTCTTCTGGCTTAATTAGTTGGTGCAAAGCCGCCCGCTGCTCATACGCTTCAACTAAATCAGGAGCGTGTTCTCGCAACTTTATGGCATCGATTAACCCCGGAGCAACGGCATTAACCCGCACGCCAAGCGGCGCATACTCTTTAGCTAAAGAACGCGTATAAGAGGCCACAGCACCTTTTGAAGCATCATAATGGGCCGTTCCACCAAAGCCAGGCCTAAAGGCATTAATGCTACTAATATTGACAACACACCCCTTAGTTTCTGCTAAAAGCGGTAATGTTAAGCGACATACCCGCCAAATCCCTTTAACGTTTATATCCATTACCGCATCCCAAGCATCTTCTGTAAGATCAGCTTGTGTTGAATTGGTAAAGATTCCTGCGTTATTAATAACAAAGTCGAGAGAACCAAATTGAGCTTTACAAGCCTCAATTGAAGCCTCTAGTACCTGTTCATCGCGAACATCACCTAACAGGGCAATCGCCTCAACACCATCTAAACATGCTAGACGTTCGGCTAATTGTTCAGTTCTACTTTGAGACGTAAGAGAGCCATATAACAGCGCAACCGAAACCCCTTGCAGTGCTAAGGCCGTAGCTATGGCACCACCAAGGTTACCTGAAGCACCGGTTACTAAAGCTTTCTTTCCCCGTAATGCAAAATCCATACCTTCTCCTAGGGAGCTAGAAAATCCTCCAATTGGGGATATTTTTCAATGAATGATGCCCCAGCAAGGGTAAAATCGCCCTCATCATAAGCTGGGCTCATAATTACAGAGCACAAGGCAAAATCCCCTTCTCGTAACTTGGTCCCTTGCCAGCATCCGGGTAAAATTATTGAGATTGGTTCTAGGTTCTTGCCAAAACCTACTAACCGCTTTTCCCATGCTCCCGACGGATGGACAATAACTTGCTCTAACGACCCCCCCGCAACCCATGTCCAAACTTCAGAGCCCACCAGCTTGTGTAAAGCTGAAAAGGAATCAGGGGTAATCAGATAATAAATAACAGAGAATAACGGCAGGTGTTCTTTGGCAAAAGGTCCCAACATTGCTGTTGGAACCTCATTAGCATCGAGATATATTTGTTTAAAAAAGCCCCCTTCGTTTGGCAATGGCTTTAAATCAAATTTCTCAATGACCTCTTGAGCTGTCATACAGGCCAAACCTCAACTATGGCTTGTACTAAAGCTGAAAAAGAGGATTTAACCCGTAACCCAGTCTCTAACACCTCAGCATGGTTCAAAGGTTGGTCAAGAATCCCGGCTGCCATATTAGTCAAACATGAGATGCCCAACACGTTCATACCAGCATGACGGGCAGCAATAACCTCTGGCACTGTCGACATTCCCACTGCATCAGCTCCGCACAAACGGGCAAACCGTACTTCAGCAGGAGTTTCGAAAGAGGGTCCGGTAAAGAGTTGATACACCCCTTCTCTAAGGGTGAGGCCAAGTTTTTTCGCTTGTGCACGAGCCAATACTCTTAGAGATTTAGTATAGGCATCGCTCATATCAAAGAAACGCTCCCCAAGCGCATCAAGATTTGGGCCACGAAGAGGGTTATCGCCAATTAATTTAAGGTGATCGCTAATGAGCATCAGGTCACCAGCCTGCCATTGGGCATTTACACAGCCAGCCGCGTTAGTGACTAACAAGTTTTCAATTCCTAACATGTGCATCATTTGGACCGGGAAGACAACCGTAGCCATCCCATACCCTTCATAGTAGTGAAAGCGCCCCTGCATCACTAAGACCCGCTTGCCCCCCAACTGCCCAGCTACTAAACGCCCGGCATGCCCTTTTACCGTAGAGGTGGGAAAATGGGGAATATCGGCATAGGGAACTGCTACAGCATCCTCTAATTCATCAGCCAGAGCTCCTAACCCAGAACCTAAAATCATACCAATAGCAACCGGTTCTGGACCAATTTGCCCCTTTACATATTCACTAGCTTCTTGCAAGCGTTCCATCACAGTACTGATACCCACACAATCCTCCTTTCCTAAAGCTAAAAAGGTTCACCAATAGCCTTTGGTGCAGCCGATCTTTTTGAGAAAGCTACTAAAGCTAACAAAGTTACGACGTAGGGAAATACTTTAAATATTACCGGGGGAATAATCCCCAGTTGCGGAATAACTTGAGACACGTTGGCAATGGTAGTTGCTGTTCCAAAGAAAAAGGTTGCCCCCAAAATTCCAAGGGGTTTCCATTGCCCAAAAATCAAAGCAGCAATCGACAAGAACCCCAATCCAGCTACTGTTCCATTAAATTCACCTGAGTAGGTAATTAAGATTATTCCACCACCTAACCCGGCTAAAGCTCCCGACATACCAACTCCAAAATAGCGCATTTTGTAAACATTAACTCCCGCCGAGGCTACAGCCGAGGGATGCTCTCCACAAGCCCGTAAACGAAGCCCAAAAGAGGTCTTATACAAGAGAAACCACGAAGCACCCCAGACGATCAATGCTACCCAAGTACTCCAATAGGTTTGGGTGAAAAATAAAGTTCCAATACCCGGAATTTTGGACAACACCGGAATATCTTTGCGAATTATTCCTAGCATGATGCGTACATTACCACTTCCGGCAATCGTACGAGCTAAATAGACGGTAATAGCACTAGCTAACATATTAATAGCAGTACCGCTAATAACCTGATCGGCCTTAAGATTAATTGAAGCAAAAGCGTGTAACATAGAAAAGATAGCTCCTGCAATAACCCCAACCAACAAACCCAATGGCAAAGCTAAAGCATAAGAAGACTGCTCAGTAAAACGGATGGTTAAAGCCGAGGCAAAATAACCAACTAACATTAATCCCTCTAAACCGAGGTTAGTAACACCACTGCGCTCGCTATACAAGCCTCCTAAAGCTGTCACCAATAACGGAATGGTATAGGCAATCGCATAGGGGAGGATCAAACGGGCTAGATGATTCATGGAAAGTAAAGCCAATAACACTAAGGCTAAAAGAATATAGATGCCAATCCAAAGAGGACTAGTAAAAATATATTTTTTTCTTTTATCATTCATGACTCACCCCCTCACCATCGGCCTGCTCCTGATTTTGTAAGGCTTTGGCCTTAGAGCGTCGACCAACAGCATCCCAAAAGCGCTTAAAGAGTACACTCGTGGCAGTAAAATAGATGATCGTAGCTATGATGGTATCAGCTATCTCAGGAGGGATTTCAGTCATAGCGTTCATAAACCCTTTTCCCGATTGCAATATCCCAAAGAAGAAGGCTGAAAATAGTACTCCAATAGGATTACTAGCTCCCAGAAGGGCTACCGCAATACCGTCAAATCCCATTTGGGGTAAAACTCCTATCTGGATATTACGCGAGTATCCGGTGTAGTAGGTCATACCGGCTAGGCCAGCCAGACCTCCTGCGATCATCATGGAAATGATGACATTTCGATTAACCTTGATTCCAGCGTATTCAGCACAGAAACGATTGGATCCAACAGCTTTTAATTCAAATCCTAATGTCGTTTTATCGAGAATGAATTTAAGGATAAAAACTGCAGCAATAGCCACAAAAATACCTACATTTATGTAGCCTCCTCCAAAAATCTTGGATAACCAAGGCGATCTCAGAGTTTGTGAAATTGCAATTGAACGCGATTCGGTCTCCAAAGAAGGTGCTTTTAAGTAGATTGGAACAAAATAATAGACCGACCAATAGGCAATCCAGTTCATCATAATCGTAGCAACAACTTCATGCACGTTGAACTTAGCCTTCAAAAAACCAGGGATAATTCCCCACGCAGCTCCTCCTAAAAAGGCAGCAGTAATAATTACCACTAAATACAGTGGACGGGGAAGAAATACATAATGGGCTACCAGAGTTGCACACAACCCTCCCACCAACATTTGCCCAGAAGCTCCAATGTTAAACAGTCCGGTTTTGAAGGCAAAAGCCACTGAGAGTCCGACCAACATGAGGGTAATGGCGGTCGCTATGGTGTTACCAATGCGCTCCATACTCATCAAGCCGCCCCGGAATAAATAATAAAATCCCGTAAAAGGGTTACTGCCAATGGCTAGCATTAACAGTCCACCAGCTATCAAACCAAGAATTACAGCAGAGACTGCGATGAGAAAAGCATTGCTCTTTATGCGCACTTTCATAAGGCAGCCTCCTTGATCTTCACTCCGGCCATCATAAGACCGACCTCTTCTTCATTCGTCGCGCTTGTTTGAACGATATCGATCAACTCACCACTGTTCATGACCGCAATCCGATCTGAAAGATTAAAAACCTCATCCAGTTCAAAAGAGACCAGTAAAACAGCTTTGCCTTTATCGCGATGTTCAACTAACCGTTTATGAATATACTCTATCGCCCCTACATCCAAGCCTCGCGTTGGTTGAACTGCAATTATGATGTCTGGACCTAGAGCCATTTCACGACCTACGATGGCTTTTTGCTGGTTTCCTCCTGAAAGTTTACCAGCATGCGAGAAAATCCCCTCTCCCGAGCGAACATCAAATGCATCACAGATATCTTGGGCATGTTCATCAATCACACTCTGATTCAATACTCCACGATGACTAAAAGGTTCCCTATAATATTCTTTAATAACCATATTGGTACTGAGTGACGAATTCATAACTAATCCACGTTTTTGCCGATCCTCAGGAATATGGCCTAAACCAGCTTCATTGCGTTCTCTGATTGAAGAGTTGGTAATCTCTTTCCCATTAATCCAAACAGAACCAGAGACTATCGCCCGTAACCCGGTAATAGCTTCAACTAACTCGGACTGCCCGTTTCCGTCAACTCCTGCAATTCCCACGATCTCTCCAGAGTGGACTTGTAAGGAAAAATCCTTGACTGCTGGCAATTTTTTCACATTTTGCACATTGAGGTTTTTAACTTCTAATATAGGAGCGCCAGTGTGCATTTCTTCCTTGGCAACTGTAAAGTTTACCGGTCGTCCAACCATCATTGCGGCCATCTTGGCTTGAGAGGTGGAAGCCACATCTACTACAGCGACCAGCTTCCCTTTTCTAATAATGGTACATCGGTCGGCAACAGATTTTATCTCATTTAATTTGTGGGTAATAAGAATAATTGACTTTCCCTCTTTAATCATGTTCCTCATAATCTGCATGAGTTCATCTATTTCTTGAGGGGTGAGGACCGAAGTGGGTTCATCAAAGATAAGGATTTCTGCATCACGGTAGAGCATTTTGAGGATCTCTACCCGTTGTTGCATCCCAACTGTGATATCTTCAATAAGTGCACTAGGATTAATACTCAATCCGTACTGCTCTGATAAAGCTTTAATTTTCTTACCAGCTTCTTTGCGGTTAAGGACGAAACCGCCCTCTTTACCTAGGATAATATTTTCTGTAACGGAAAAATTTTGGACCAACTGAAAGTGTTGATGGACCATACCTATGCCTAAATCAGAGGCATCGTTAGGCGAGGCGATACGCACCTCTTTGCCCCGTACTTTGATAATTCCTCGATCGGGGTGGTAGAGCCCAAATAAGATACTCATCAAAGTCGATTTGCCAGCTCCATTTTCCCCAAGGATGGCATGAATTTCACCTTTTTCAACCTGTAACGTAATATCATCGTTTGCAACGATACCAGGAAATTCTTTACGAATATTCAACATTTCTATAACATGACTCATTGGGCATCCGCCTCCTTGAGGGCACGGAATGTTCCGTACATTAATACTACCTAGTTTTATGAAGAGCCGCCCTCAGGCGGCCCTTGTGTAGTCGTTATAAAAGATACGCCCTACTTACTTGAACAAACCACCATCTGGAGAATCAGCAACAACTATTTCTCCACTCTTGAGCTTACTATACATTTCCTTCACTTTTGCCTCAACATCGGCAGAAAGATTCGGGTTCTCTAAAGGAATACCAATGCCATCATTAGTAGCATCAAGATGGAGGATCTCTCCACCTGGGAAAGTTCCCGCTAATTCATGCACAATCATGTCGTAAGAAGCACGATCAAGATACTTCATAGCACTGGTTAAGATAATAGATTTCCCACTTGGAAGAACCCCTTCAGGATATTGGTCAACATCGACACCAACAATCCAGACATCCTTACCTGCTGTAACTCGGTTTTTGGCTTCGTTAATAGCTCCAACGCCAACACCTCCAGCCGCAGCAAAAATTACATTTACACCCCGGTCATACATCGTTGCAGCAAGTTGTTGACCAGCCGCGATGTTATCGAAAGTACCTTGGTAGAGGAAGTTTTGTGAATCCATTTTAATGTTTGTTCCCAAGTTTGCATTGGCATACTTGAGCCCTTGCTGCCAACCCCAGTTAAACTTCTGAACTGCCGGAACTTCCATACCACCGATAAATCCAAAACTACCTTTCTTCATTTGCAATGCGGCTGCTATTCCAGCGAGGAAACCTGATTCATGCTCAGCCCAATAGACACCAACAACGTTGGGTTCAATGCGGAATTCAGAATAATCAGCTGAGTGAGGCTCACCATCGAGAATGACGAACTTAGCATCAGGATACTTATCCTGCGCTTCAAAAATTGTAGTTTCAAACTTAAATCCAGGGGTAATAATAAACTTGTAGCCAGCATCGTAGAGGTTGCCAATTTCTTTCAAATAATCAGCCTCTGTGGTCCCTGACGGTTTAAGATACTTAGCTTCAACCAACCCTTCAGCTTGAGCCTTCAAGATACCTTCCCAAGTACCTTGGTTAAAGGACTTGTCATCAATGGTTCCAGCATCGGTAACCATTCCAACTTTTAATAACTTTTTTCCCTTGTCTGCTTGGCCTTGTGCAAAAACCACACTACCGAGCAACAACAGTACGCAAAGAACAACAATACCCTTCTTCATGCGAACGCTCCTTATCATTTAATATGATAACCATATTCTAGCCCCCCTCAGGGGCTATGTCAAATTAAACCGCAAGTCAAGCAAAAAAAATTCTTTATACAAAACTTTTATATATAACGAAAAACATTTTAGTTATTGTGGTAACAAAATTTTCAGTCAATAACGGAAAGTAGAGGTTGATCAAAAGAAACAGGTCGCAAGTTATCTGATAAGACCTTTGTCATGTAATTTCTATCTAAATCGAACTCATACACCAAACGGACTAAGAGATCTTCAGGAATCATATTTTGTTCAAAGAAGAGGTACATAAGAGCCTTCTCAGCTATACATTCAGGCTTCAGTGCATTCATGTAAATCTCAGCATCGGCCTTTCCCCCATAACGTTCCTGCATATGTTTATATAAAGCAGAAGCTGGAATATTGTTCTTTAACGCTTGCAGTTCTTCTTTCAGAGGAGCAACTTCACCGCGAGAAGCTCGCTCGCCTAACGGTTTTAAATGAAAGAAAGTATATTCCTTGGCAGGTAAATAGTGGTGTTCATCACACCGAGAACAATAATTAGGATATAGAGAATCATCCTTTTGGGTATCCCCTCCCACAATAATTAAGGGATCGAAATAGAGAGCAGGACACTCTTGCCCATTAACTTGGTAATAACGGTAGGTATAAAAAGCATCCTTCATACAATCAGGATGTTCACAATAGGCCGTCAGGGGTATTACATCGGTGGCAATATCGAGCATCAACCGAGCAGTTGAATTGAAAATATCACGACGGAAATTAAGAATGAGCGTCGGGAAGATGAACAAAAGCCCCCGCTCAAGGCTATGATTGCGCACAACATAGGCAATCCGCTCATCAAAGAAGGAGGCTTCGTCAATAATAAACGTTCCCACATCGGGATAATCAGCTAAGACTTGCTCTAAACCAAATGAATCACGGATACTGGCGATGTACTCACCGCAGCGAATATAGCCGTTGCGATAGGCTAAGGCATCGACTGGATACTCCTTAAAACGAGCTCCATCAATTTCAGAACGGACAAAGAACACTTTTCTGCGGTCAACTCCATTAGTGCTGGTTAACTCACGAATAACATCACTCTTTTTCTGGGCAATAGCAGCATCACGCCAGACCCGAGCCGAGAACTCAGTTTTTCCCGATCCCATAGGGCCAATAACAAGCACTCGTCTGCCAGGAAGGGTGAAATCGAAATGGGTAAAAGTCTGGTGCACGGTGATAGTGGGAAACCCAAGGCTTTTAAGAAAATCGTGCGGTAGCTTATTTCGTTCTTCAGTATGCGGCATGCGAAACAGCTCCTTGTATAATGGCGATACCGCTACTAGTGCCTAAACGAGAAGCACCTGCAGAGATCATCGCGACTGCAGTCTCATAACTGCGCACACCACCAGAAGCTTTCACCCCAATATTTTCTCCAACGATGGAACGCATCAACGTCACATCCTGCTCGGTTGCTCCGCCGGTAGAAAACCCGGTTGAAGTCTTCACAAATTGAGCTCCACCTTGTACCGATAAACGGCAAGCTTGCTCTTTCTCCTCATCTGATAATAAACAAGTCTCAATGATAACCTTGAGCAGCTTATCTTTGCAGGCCTCTTTTACCAACTGAATATCTCGCTCAACGGCATCAAAGCGCCCCTCTTTAAGCCAGCCTACATTAATGACCATATCGATCTCACTAGCCCCATCAGCAATAGCTTGAGCTGCTTCAAAGGCCTTAGCCTCACTTTTCATTGCACCTAAAGGAAAGCCAACGACCGTACAGACCTTAACTGAACTCCCTTCTAACAACGCAGCACACACAGCAGTCCAACAACTATTTACACAAACTGAAGCAAATGCATGGTGTTTGGCTTCGTTGCACAACTGGATAATCTTTTCTTCTGTAGCGTTATTTGCCAATAGGGTATGGTCAATATAAGCAGCGATTTCATTCGACTTTATCATAGCTTTCTCCTTGCGACTTGTAGCAAGTCCAGAGTACCCCATTCTTTTCTCCCACGCAACTGGGACAATTCAATAAAAAAAGATTCTTAGCGCCTTGATTTTTCCACACCCAAGGGCTATTGTCACCAACATGATACTTGAAACAATCGCCGAAAAATATCTCTGGTTTTTAGTGGCTATACTCGCAGTGAATCTTTACCAAAGAAAATTCACTCCACGTAGTTATAAAAAGAGAACTGCCACCCTTATAATCGCCTCCCTTGCTATGGTGTGGCAAATATTCATTGTAATAATTCTCAGCCGAGGCTGGCCACATTGGTTTGCCGTTCCTGCTTTAGCACTTACGGTTGCCATTGCAATTCCTTTTCGTAACCGTATTCTCCTCTTTAGAGCGACCTGCAGTCGTTGCAATGCAAAACTGCCTGCCACTGCAATAATCAACTATGATGATAACCTATGTGCAAAGTGCTGGGCTGACGACCATCCCGAAGAACAGGTAGTAGAAGAGATCATTGAAGAAGAGCCAGTACCACTAGTTACGGCGCGTAGTGTAGAAGAGATCGATTGGGATAGCTGGGAACCAACTGAGACAGCCGTCCTGTGCTATCTTTTTGAAGGCGATAAGGTTTTACTAATCGATAAGAAATCGGGGTTTGGTAAAGGCAAGGTTAGTGCCCCCGGTGGACACGTCGAAGATTATGAAACGGCAAGCGAAGCTGCCATCCGAGAATTCAAAGAAGAGACTTTAGTTGACATTCCATCAGTAGAACCTAAAGGTATACTTGAATTCCAATTCGTCGATGGCTTAGCTATGCGCGGATACGTCTTCTTTGCCCACTCCTATACAGGGCAGCCCACTGAAACAGAAGAAGCTCGTCCCTTCTGGTGTCCAATTGCTGAACTCCCCTACGATAGAATGTGGGCTGATGATCGTCTTTGGATGCCGTTAGCACTAGAAAACCGTAATTTTACCGCCCGCTTTATCTTTGACGGAGACGATATGCTCAGTCACCAAATAATTGAGTCATAGCTACAGAGCATGCTACTATAGAGTATGCGAATTCCAATTGCCCCAGCCAGTACTGAAATTGAAGTAAAACGTTCCCGCTTTATTGCCATAGCAGAACCTGTAACCAATACCGAAGAAATGAAGGCAATGATCAGTGCGGTGCGTAATCAGCATCCACAAGCAAACCATGTGGTGCATGCTGCTATTATGGGAAAAGATGGCGCTCAATTTAGCTTCAGCGACGACCATGAACCTAAACATACTGCCGGACGACCTATGCTCGAGGTGCTAAAAGGAAGTAATACTACAAATATTCTCCTCATGGTTGTCCGTTATTTTGGAGGGACCCTCTTGGGAACCGGAGGGTTAGTAAAAGCTTATGGAGATGCTGCCAAGGCTGTTCTCAGTATTCTCAAAACAGAAGAACTCATCCACAGGACAACGTTAGAGATCACTATTGACTACGATATTTACGAACAGGTGCAAAACCTTCTAAATGAGAACAAGAGCCAATTCAAAGCAGACTTCGCTACACAAGTAACCATTGTAGCTATTGTCCCAACTTCACAAGTGGAAACAGTAAGCACCCAGATTACCAATCTCAGTGCAGGCACTGCTGTAATTTTGGTTACCCAAGCTCCTGAGCATCAAGTTGTTCAATAAAACGGATAGCAATCGATAAGGTCTCTTCAATCGCACGTGGATCAATCGCTTCGGGTAAATCGTCTGGAGTATGATAAACGCTACCCCGCTCAACATTACGCCACGGCATCGCCATGAGTGTTACCGCTTCGAGTCCAGCTTTGGCCGCTTCAGCGGCATCGGTTCCCCCAGTAAGAAAAGCAATTGGTTGGCTGAAGGCCTCGAATCCCATCGATTTAGCAATAGCGACACATTGAGTGGCCATCTCTTGCGATAACTTAACACTCCCATTGATATCGCTTGTCAGGAAGAAAAGGTCTTTCGCATTATAGGGGCAATCAACGTTAAAATTCCAACTCTTCTTCGATAATACAGTGGCATCTTCACGGTGACGGCTATAGAAATCTCTCGACCCACGTAATCCGGCCTCCTCGCCATCGAAACTAGCTAATACAACCCGCGTGTTGCGTAAAGGAGAACCGTTATCAGCATTTTGCCTAAAATAGCGGGCTAACTGAATGGCCATTGCCGATGAAATGAGGTTATCACCAGCCCCTGGGGTCCCTTTATTAGAGGCAAAAAACCAGAGCTGTAAAACCCATGGCAACGCGATGGTTAAAACAATGGCACACAAGACAAAGAAAATGGACGGGAAACCAAAAGAAAAAAACTTCCCACCGACAAGATGGACAATAGTTTGGATCAAAGCGGCTAAAGTCAGTGCAAAATAGGCACCAAGGCCAACGCTAATACGAATAACATAGAGATGGGGTTTATGGGTCAAAAAATTAAAGACCCGAGCACTGTCATGGTGACCACTAAAGACAACCGTCCTTTCAACAGAATGCTCTGGTTCAATAATCCCATAGACATTTTTTCCGGTGACTTTCGGGAACCAGCGATCAATCACTTGGCGGTAGAGGAAAAACTCATACACCATAATCAAGATCCCGCTAACCGTTAGAATTAAGGCAATATAGGAGAGAGAAAGCCAAAAACAAATCAGAGCGAGGGGATAGAGGACAACCATTATCCGAATCCAACCTAAAAAAGCATTAGGGTGGAGTGAAAATGCTTCACTTTCTACACGGTCACAATGAGGTCGCAATTCATCTGCTAACACCCTCGCAGTATCAAGGCAAGCGGAACTCCCACTTAGGCGACTTCCAAACCTTTCAATCAAGGAGGTCACCATCTCTAAGGCATTTTTTCCCATTCGCGCAGCTTGCAGCTTCTCCATCTTAACCTTTGCCATGTCGCACCTCTTTTCTATCATGACGATCATGTGCCAATCTGTCAAGTTTTCCCCTTCCACCCCTTCTCTCTTACCCCCATTTTCCCATTCTCCTTTTCCCCACTTTACTTGACAAAGAATTACACCATCGCTATAGTGAGAATCCTGATTGGAGAGATGTCCGAGCGGTTGAAGGAGGCGGTCTTGAAAACCGTTGAGGCGCGAGTCTCCGGGGGTTCGAATCCCTCTCTCTCCGCTAATTTAATATACATCCGATCAGGTTGTATTATACTACCTGTTGGTAGCTCCTGGAGAGGTGCGAGAGCGGTTGAATCGGGCTCCCTGCTAAGGAGTTGTACTGGTAACGGTACCGGGGGTTCGAATCCCCCCCTCTCCGTTTTTTTTGTTTTTTTGAAAATAGAATGTGTATTTTGTAGCCATAGCTCAGCTGGATAGAGCATCAGATTGCGGATCTGGAGGTCGGAGGTTCGAATCCTCTTGGCTACATATGGCGAGACCCTGCTAGGAGAGATGTCCGAGTGGTCGAAGGAGACGGATTCGAAATCCGTTGTACTGTTTACGGTACCGAGGGTTCGAATCCCTCTCTCTCCGTTTTCTTTGCGCCGTATGTGAACTTGGGAGAGATGTCCGAGTGGTCGAAGGTGCACCCTTGGAAGGGGTGTGGGCTCTAACCGGGCTCCGAGGGTTCGAATCCCTCTCTCTCCGTGATGTCCCCCTTGGTGTTGATGATAGATTCTGTGCTATCGCTCTTCGCCCAAACCCGTCAGGACCGGAAGGTAGCAGCGGTAAGCGATTGATCGATGAGCCACAGGCGATGTATCGGAGCCAAGGGGGTTTTTCATTTTAACGTGCCCATGGTATAGTCTTACATGTCTGTCTAAAGACAGTGGAGAAGCAATGGCATACGAAGTAACAGCGACACGTAAAAGACCACAACTATTCGATAACTTAGTTGGCCAGGAATTTGTGGTATCAACTATTAAAAATTCGATAGAACAAGGGCGTATAGCACATGCCTATCTATTCAGTGGTTCCCGCGGAGTAGGAAAAACCTCTTCTGCCCGAATTCTGGCTAAAGCCCTGAACTGTGAACAAGGCCCCACGGCATATCCATGCGGTGTCTGTAGCCATTGTAAAGAGATAACCCAAGGCAACGCCCCCGATGTCATAGAAATTGATGGAGCCAGTAATACCTCAGTAAACGATGTGAGAGTCATCAAAGACGAGGTCCTCTTTCCACCACAAAGTAGTCGTTATAAAATCTATATTATTGATGAAGTACATATGCTCTCAACAAGTGCCTTCAATGCCTTGCTAAAAACCATTGAAGAACCACCCGCTTATATAGTTTTTATATTTGCCACTACTGAAACACAAAAAGTGCCCGCGACTATCCGTTCGCGTTGTCAACAATTCCATTTTCAACTCATTCCACTAGAAACTATTAAAAAAGTACTCGCCGAAACAGTTGAAGAGATGAACGTTAGTGCCGAAGATGAAGCATTGTTTTGGATTGCGAAAGAAGCAACTGGCTCTATGCGTGATGCTTACACGTTATTTGACCAAGTTCTAGCCTTCAGTAATGGTGCAATCACCTTAGAAAAGATTGAACAAAAATTGGGTCTTGCCGGTACAGATAAAATATCTGCAATTATGGAGGCCTTACTCCAAGAACATCCCGATCAGGCGCTGAGAGCTTTGAACCGACTCCTTGATGGCGGTGTCTCCGTTGAACAATGTGTTAAAGATCTTGGAGAATATATCCGGACGCTCTTGCTCATTAAACGCAATATCACCAACGAGTCAGTGCTTGGTTTACAAGTCACCCAGATCCCAGCAGCTATTCGAGAGGCCTACAGTGAAGAGCAATTAGAAGCAGCATTAGAACTGTTTTTGCAACTCTACCGCGATATTCGTTTCTCAATAAATCCACGATTTGAATTAGAACTGGCCGTAAGCCGTTTAACTAACCTTCGTCACATGGCCTCTTCAGCAACCCTTGTAAAAAAAATAGAACAACTAAAAAAAGCACTCAGTTCAGGGGATTTCACTAATTTCCAATCCTTTGCTACCCCACAACCAGTTATTACAAAACCTGTGCCCACACCAGTTATTGCAACACCAATAGCAGATAAAAAGGTAACACAAGAACTACCGCAGCCGGAAAAGGCAGATTCAGTTAAAAGTCTTAAACCAATTACAAAGGCATTATTGCCTGAATTAATTCAAGAATTAGCCGCTGAACGAGACCCGGTTGGGATGGTATTAAGCCAAGCTATCGATGTGCATCAAGATGAGAAGAGTCTCCGCTTTATCTTTGCATCTAACTATGCACTTGAAAATGCAAAGCAGAATGAAGCGACCTTACGAAAACTGATTCTACGCCATACCGGTTACGATGGAAAGATAGAATTTCTTAAAGAAGAAACTAAAGAAGAACCCAAACTAGAAAAAGCTACACCTACTGATGATATAGCACAAACTATCGCTACCATGTTTCGGGGCGAAGTATTACTTTCACAATAAATAGGAGCAATCATGAACCCATTCGATCTTATAAAAAATATGCAGAACCTCCAATCTCAGATGCAACAGATGCAATCTAAACTAGAAAATATGCGTGCTACCGGTAGTTCTGGAGCTGGGATGGTTGAAATAACTGTAAACGGGAAAATGGAAGTCCAATCAATTAAGATTGCACCAGAGATAGTCGACCCGAATGATATCAAGACTCTTGAAGTGTTAATCGCTTCAGCTTTTAATGGAGCTGTCCAGGAGATTCAGGAACAACTAAAAACACAAGCGACCTCGATGGCAGGTGGAATGCCGGTATGAATGCATTGGAAACAATGGTGAAACAACTCTCCAGACTCCCTGGAATTGGGCCTAAAAGCGCCTCACGTTTAGCTTACCATCTCATAAAAACTGATCCTCACTACAACCAACTCCTCGCCGAGTCAATTGCCACTATTCAAGATCTTATCTTTCCTTGCTCGATTTGCGGTAGCTATACAGAAACCGATCCATGTCCTATCTGTAGTGACCCCAATCGAGATCGCACCCTGATGTGTGTCGTGGAACAACCTCAGGATGTCATTACTATTGTTGCCAGTGGTTCTTATAACGGTCTCTTTCATGTCCTAGGTGGTGCGTTATCGCCCCTAGAAGGAATAGGTCCAGATAAATTAGATATTGCCAACCTAGTTAAACGAATAGATGAAGGGACTTTTCAAGAGCTCATCATAGCGACAAACCCCACTGAAGAGGGTGATACTACCGCAATGTATCTTAGGCATGTCCTAAAAGGAAAATCTCTCACTATTAGTCGACTAGCATCAGGTCTCCCTATCGGGGGAGACCTCGAGTATGCTGATCGTTTGACCCTCGCTAGATCTATGCGGGGAAGAGTCAATTTTAAAGAGTAAAGATTCTCTTTTTGTTATAACGCTCCCTGCCGAATCAAGGCCTGCAACGCCTCATCAATAGCTTGAAATGAAGTATATCGTGGCTTATAACCCAACAGATCCTGTGCTTTTTCTATTGAACAGCAAGGACTCCGACTCACATGGTCCATCATAAACCAAGCATCTTCTTTCGAAAGCTTACTTTGTAACTCACCAGAAGGAGAGTATTTTATATGCGGTTCTTTCCCAAAATAACGGTAGGCCCATGCCGCATAACCCCTCAAGGTAACCGCTTTAGCGGCAACACCATGAAAACTCTCTCCCAAAGTAACGCTACGCCGTTCTAGGCAAAGCATGAATAGTTGAGCAAGGTCATCAGCGTGGACATGATTAACTGTTTCTAATCCTAAGTTGGCAAGTGTTAACGCTTCACCTTTTTTGATGGTCTCCCACACCTTTTTATTAAAATGACCTTGAGGATTCAACGGCAACCAACCAGGACCAACAATATGGCCAGGATGAATAATAGTAGCCGGAAAACCCTCTTCCCGGCTTTTTTTGTGCAGATAAGCCTCTATTTTTGCTTTTCCAATGCCATATTCTCCTATTGTATTTCTAGGATGATCTTCAGTTGTTGGCACGACTTCAGCCGGTCCATGAACCCATATTGAACCACATGAGATAAAGTGTTGAATCTTTCCTTGAAGCGCTTCACAAAGCTGCTTTGCGCTCTCTGGCGTAAAGCAAATTAAATCAATAACAACATCCGGTTTCTCTTGGGCAATGGCCTCCCCAAAGGTATTGTTAGCTTCCAATTCTTCCCTGTCTAAGATCACCTGGCGTACTAAACGCCAATGGGGATGATCAAGGTAGGGCTTACTTTTGCCCCGCGATACTGCAGTAACAGAGTGGCCTGCTTCAATCAAACGGGGGATAAGAAATGTTCCAATATGACCGGTTGCACCAAGAACGACTATATGCATGAATAATTCCTCCTGCTTGGCCCTAGTTTAGACCAAGCAAAAATGCCTGTCCAGCAAAACCTATAGAAGCGAGGATTATCTTTGTTTTATTATTACGGTATTGCCCGTTCTTTCTTTATGGTGTCGTAAGCTTCTTGGATAGAACGAAATTTTTCGGCTGCGAAGGTTGTGAACTCTTCGGGCAATCCTTTTGAAGCAATCGTGTCGGGATGAAATTCAATACTGAGTTTCCGGTAAGCTTTTTTAATATCGTCAAGGGAGGCATTTGGTTGCAATCCTAACGTGGCATATGCTTTCGTAGGAGAGGCCGCGATACTGCTATAACGTCGCATAATGCTAGCTAATAAGGTATCCGATATTCTAAATATCTTAGCCGCCAATTCAATCAAATGTTCTTCTGCACTATCGATAGAGCCATCGGCAGCTGCAACTCGCACAAGCACATCAATCATCAACTCTAAAATAGAGGGCTCATGGGCAAAACTTTGATAAAACTGGGTAGCGAACTGTTCAAAAGTACCGCCACCTGTTAATGCGGCATTAAAAACCCGTAAAGCCGCCTGGCGGCTTTGGGGATCGAGTTTTAAATCATGTTGGATAAATTCTTCAACTTTACGCTGTTCTTCGGGTAAAAGGCGTCCATCTACGGTAGCAATGCGAGCCAACATAGAGAAAGCTCCCACAAAAAAAACCATTTGAGACTGCTGTTGTGAAGTAAACGTCTTTGATTCGCCAAAATAGGCAGAATTATCCTGTGGTCCAGTAAATTTACCGGCACGATCAAATAGATTGCCAAAAGCTATTCCAGCAATCATGCCAAGTGGTCCACCAATAGCCAGACCTACGGCACCTCCGATTAGTTTCCCTATCCATCCCATCTGAAAATCCTACAGCTTATCTATCAACATCGAGCATTTACCCGAAGGGATAGGGAGCGTCTTCTTTTTCTTTTCAGCGAGGATCTCTATAGTGAAGTAATAGAGTTTTTCGGATTCCAACCGGATTTCCCACCCACGTGCTTGCTTGTTACTTAAAATGGTTATCTTATTCCGCTTAAGGGACAACCCTTCAATTCCCATGGCTTCTAACGAAGTCATTGTCCAATCAACTGTTTTACGCGGTAACGAGATGACTAATCCAATAATATCTTCAATCATCAACGTTATGGTAATAAGCCCTAGCATCGGGATAAATCGTCGTTTAGGAAAGTTGGGAATATCTTTACAAATAGAGGGCCCCTCTTTGCCTGGTAAATACGCCTCCCAAACATCTCCCGTCTCCTCTCCCTCTGGATGCAAGGTATCTAAAATAAAATAGAGATGCCTAATCGCACATTCGCGAGCAAATTCAAATTGATTATATTGCTCTAAGCCCTTCACGACCATGTAGGTGTTAAAGGGAACCACTCCACCACGATATCCATTACCATTCTCTGAAAAGTCAGCATCGGATACTGGAATTGTAGGGAAAGGGTTTTCTGTGCCAAACATTTTGGGGTCACTGAGATGGGCAATAAAACCATCAGCTCGCTCTTCATTTGGGATCTCAGCTAATAGGGTCCAATAAGCACCAATGTGCTTGCGCTTTGTACGCTTTTCTTTAACATCTAAATCGTAATAGAAGAAATCATCGGGATCCCACATAAGGGAATTAATACGAGTTTTTAAAGAGAAATAGAGTCGTTTATAACGAAAACTTAACTCTTTATCATTTAAAATATCCCCGATGGCCGATAGATAGAGGGCATTTACTGCTAGTTGTGCATTAAAATCCACAGGATAATACATCGATTCTCGGGAAACGTTCCCTAACATACAGGCTTCTACTGGGACAGAATAGAGTCCATTCTCACGAAGAAAATTATCTTTAAGCCAGTCAAAATGGAGTTCTAGAATTGGAACGATTTCTTTGAGCCGTTTCTTATTTCCAATCTTATGATAAAAACCATGCTCAATATAGGCAAATAAAGGAGGGCAAACACCCTCTGGATTCTCAGCAGTTACCTGAACGCTACCATCCTCAATAGAATAATCACTCCTTATCGCCCCTGATTCCTCTTGTTTACTATAAAAATAGTCTATAATTGGGAACGGAGAATAAGTTTGATTACTATACACAAGAAAAAGAGCTACCATGCATTCATGGAACTGATTGAAGGTTTCCTTTCCTGGATAACTAAGGTACGAACCAGAGAATCCATTCTCTTTTGTCCCTTGCACCCAGTATTCATCTATCCAAACCCAAGTTCTGTCATACATATCTACAAAATCTTGGTCATAAAAATGCACCGAAGGTACCATATCTTTGATCAACACCAACTCCTCTCAAAATCTAATGGGAAAACAACAGAAGCACGCATTATAAACAATACACCTACAATGGGCATTAGTCAAATAATGACTACAAATTTCTGATAAATTTCAGTTCTCCCGGGAACAAACGGACCGAAATTGAACTACAAGCCCTAGAAACCTCTTCGCCATCGGCATGACAAACTAATATTTCATCTTGAGCCGTAATCGTAACGTCGGTTGAACGAAAAAGAGAAAAACGTTCTGTTTTTAACTGACTACCAACAAAAAACCGTAGCGCATAGCGCATAATCTCATTTTTCTTAACCGGTTTATTTGCATACACGACATCGAGTAGCCCATCATCTAATTCGGCTTCAGGCCCCATAATAAACATCGAACCCATCCGTCTACCATTACAAAGTGAAATTTGCTGTGTATCACAGACAAATTCCTCACTTCCATTCCTTATCGTTACCCGCATCGGATCAGGAAAATGCATAAGCACCTTTATGAATCCTAACAGATAACTTAACATACCACTAATTCTTTTAAAATCTGAAGCTATGAAATTCACCATGGGCTCAATCCCAATGCCAACCCCATTGATGAAACAGCGGCCTTCAGGAAAGTTTCCCCCAAAAAGTTCACCATAATCTAAAGCATTCCAATTTGCATTGGCGATTAAGGCACACGCCTTTTTAACGTTTTTTGGAATCTTTGCAAAATATGCAAAATCATTGCCTCTTCCAATCGGAATTAATCCGACTACTGGCGAATCAATTTTCGTGAGCCCTAACTCACGAGTTGCCCGCACAACACCGTCAACAACTTCATTGAGTGTTCCATCCCCTCCGGCAGCAACAATTGTTTTGAACCCCTTTAAAACAGCTTCTCGGGCTAACTGCACTGCATCTAAAGGTTTTTCGGTCAAAACGAGTTGAACAGCTATGTTTTCCTTAGAAAAATAACTTTCTATAGCTTGGCGTTGACGAAGAGCCCTACCTTTAGCCGCTCTTGGATTCAAAATGATAAAGATCGCAGACTCCGTTGCTATGTAGCTCATGGCCAATCCTCTTACTTTATATGGCAATCAAGAGAGCATCATACCCTATTTACACTAGGTTATCAATCCAATATAGTACTTTCAATGAATAGAGATAGCCCCTTCCTTGCAATTAATAGAGCAGATATGGAACGCCGAGGGTGGGACGCTGTTGATATCGTCTTCGTTTCGGGCGATGCTTATGTCGACCACCCCTCTTTCGGCTTAGCCCTCCTTGGACGTTTATTTGAGTCCCATGGATACCGAGTTGGCATTGTAGCGCAACCACGTTGGGATCGTATTGATGACTTTCTCACCTTTGGTGTCCCTCGAATTTGCTGCATGATCTCATCCGGGAATATCGACTCTATGGTGAGCCACTATACAGCAAATAATAAGGTTCGTAATGACGATCCCTATTCACCAGGAGGCCAAGGAGGACTGCGCCCCGACCGTGCTCTTATTACCTACAGCAATCGTGCCAAACAAGCATTTGGCAAACAAACACCTCTTATCATAGGAGGCCTTGAAGCCTCCCTCAGACGACTCGCTCACTACGACTTTTGGAGTGATCGTGTCCGCCGTAGCATCATCCTCGATACTAGAGCGGATCTACTCGTCTATGGTATGGGGGAATTACAAAGTATTGAAATACTCTTCCGCTTAGCAAAACAAGAGCCAATTAATACACTCCTTGATATCCCTGGTACTACAATTAATATCTCAAGTAAGGATTTTGATCAGTATATTCAGCAAAGAAGCAATTACAACTTTGTAACCTTACCCACGTATGAACAAGTAGCTGAACGTGACAAACAAAGCAACATTCCCACTGCCAAGGGGCAAAAAGCATATGCAGAAGCTTTTCAATTACAATTGCGCAACGAAAACCCTTTTAATAAAACTATTTTAGCTCAAGCTAGCGGGGACCGCATTGTTTTGGTAAATCCTCCAATGCGACCATTAACTCAAACTGAATTTGATACAATTCAAGAATTACCTTACCAGCGAACATGGCATCCAACCTATGAAGCAAAGGGTGGTATCCCTGCTTTGGCAGAGGTGCAATATAGTATAACGAGCAACAGAGGGTGTTTTGGTTCTTGCTCTTTTTGTGCAATAACTAGCCATCAAGGTCGCATTATTACTAATCGCTCAATAGCTTCTTTAAAGCGAGAGGCTAAGAAAATCACAACCCTATCTAATTTTAAAGGTAACATTCATGATGTAGGAGGGCCAACAGCTAATTTCCAAGATGTAGCTTGTCAACAGCAAAAAACTGCAGGCCCTTGCCAAAATCGTATGTGCTTATACCCAGAACCCTGCCCAAATCTTCAAGACTCACATCCAGCTTATATTGAACGATTAGAAGCTATTGCCACAGTACCTAATGTAAAGCGCGTCTTTATCCGTTCGGGAATACGCTATGATTACTTGTTGGCTACCGGAAGTGAAAAATCGCGCCAACGATTTATGGAGCACCTCGTTAACCACCATGTCAGCGGTCAATTACGGGTAGCCCCCGAACACATCAATCCAGAAGCCCTAGCAGCCATGGGGAAACCAAAGGTCGCTTGGTATGAACAATTTCTTGATAATTTTTATGAAACTACCAAACGTTCAGGTAAAGAACAATATTGCATCCCCTATTTTATTGCTGGACATCCTGGAACAACCTTAGAAGCGGCAGTCGACCTCGCCCTTTACCTGCAAAAAACCCACTTTGTTCCCGAGCAAGTCCAAGAGTTCTACCCGACTCCAGGCACTATTGCTACTTGTATGTATTTTAGTGGTTTGGATCCCCGAATTGGACACGACTTTGCCCCAGTACATATCCCCAAGGGGAGAGAACGCCGGTTGCAACGGGCTCTTTTACACTACAACAACCCCGAAAACAAAAAACTAGTGCTTGAAGCTCTAAAAATCACAAAGAGGACTAATTTAATTCCTATATTGCTGGGTTCAAAGCGAAACAAATTGCCACAACGCACAAAAAATGATACATCCCCATCATGACTAAAACACACACTCCAGTTTTACTTGAAAATAAAAAAGAATTTTTCTCACGTCTTGTTCATTTAGCGCTCCCCATTATGCTCCAGAACCTATTAGTAAATTCAGTCTCTTTTATAGATACCTTAATGATAGGTCTAGTCGGAGAAACAGCTTTAGCTGCGGTTGGTTTAGCCAATCAAATGTTTTTCCTGATTACTCTTTTTTTCTTCGGAGTCAGTAGTGGAGCCGCAATTTTTATTGCCCAATACTGGGGGGCAGGTAACCGTGAATCTATTTATCATATTATGGGAATAGCATTAATCGTGAGCCTTATTGGCGCACTAATGAGTGCTCTTCTCTCATTTTTCTTCCCAGCGCTAATTATGCGTATTTTTACCAATGACCCATTAGTGATTGCACGAGGTAGCGAATATTTACGAATTATAGCAATTAGCTATATATTTACGGCTATCGTGATGATTTATTCAACTGCACTGCGGGCGACCGGAAATGCTAAAACTCCTCTTTACATCTCAGCATTCTCAATGGCCCTCAATATTATTTTCAACTATGCATTCATTCTCGGTAAATTTGGATTTCCACGGATGGAGGTCAGGGGAGCTGCTTTAGCAACAACGATCGCTAGAGGAGCTGAAGTGATTGTTTTAATTGGAATAATATATGGGAAGAAACGAGATGTTGCGGCTCCTTTGCAAGCATTATTATCTTTTACAAAGCCCATGGTAATAAAATATTTTATCACTTGTCTTCCTGTTATCCTCAATGAAATGTTTTGGGCGTTTGGTATGACCGCTTATAAAATTGCCTATGCGCGTATGGGAACAGATGTCATTGCTTCAATTA
>JAQVOO010000130.1 GCA_028702575.1 Sphaerochaetaceae bacterium | reverse complement strand
AACAATTGACATTCCCCTTAGGCTTGGTGCCATTGGTCAACAAGCCTTCACTACAATCGATGCCCCCCTTCACCAAGGAGAAGTTACCTGTGGTTATCACGGTAGTGAAGTTGAAATCCTTTTGACAGTACGTGATTCGCAATGGCGCCTGACTCCCTTTTCTGCAATGAGTCAGCGACGTCGCCTCCAATGGACTGGTTTGATTTCTTTTTCTCTATGTTCTTGCGACTTTCACTTACAAGGCCGCGTTGAGAAACGATGGAATCGATCTGGTTCAGTTGGTAAGAGTTACAATATAAGTATAGGCGTGAGTAAAAAAGTCGGTTCTGTTAATTTGAAATATACACCATCTATAAAATGGGGTAGTGGCCTAATTTTTGGAGGTGAGTTAGTCCTTAGTAAAGCATTGGGCTTCAGCGACACCATGCAAATCCGCTTGAAACACAATCAACAAGTTGTACGTGTAAGTGGAATCTGGGAACGGAAAATTGGAAATGCTCGCTTTAAGCTAGAGTGGCATGATGACAAAAGAGTTTCTGTTATCTATTCCATCTTCCTAACAAAATGATTTCACGTTCGAGGGTGATCCCAAAAAGTTCTTTGACTCGTTTTTGCATGAGAGTACTCAAGTCAAATATGTCTTGTGAAGTAGCCCGCCTAGAACTATTTACAATAAAATTGGCATGTTGGGGACTAACCATTGCTCCATTTTGCATAACACCTTTTAATCCAGCTTCTTCAATTAATTTTCCAGCTGAAATGTTTTCGGGATTTTTAAAGACACTGCCTGCAGAAGGAAGATCAAATTGCCCTTTTTCAAGTCGTTCAGTTCTACTTTGTTCTTTGATTAAGCGTGCTTTGGAGGAGTTTTTATTAGGTATGAGCCGGAAGGCTACTTCATAAATAATAGCATCTGAATTGGTGAACGGGGATTTTTTATAGGAAAATCCTCCTTCCTTGTTATGGTAGCGAAGAAGATTCCCGGCTGGATCGAGATATTCTACCCATTCAATAAGTTCGCCAATGTAACGTCCGTTTGCCCCAGCGTTACCATATACCGCTCCCGCTACCGTACCAGGGAGGCCTCCTAATGGTTCTAAACCACTTAAGGAGTTCTCTATGGCAATGTTAATTGCAGTGTCGAGAGAAAGTCCCCCCTCGCTACAGAAGATACACCCACGGGCATGGTGGGAATCAAGCCTTGTGGTAAGAATTACGAGGCCTTCTATGCCATCATCTGCAATTAATACATTAGTTCCACGCCCGAGCATAGTTATGGGAAGCTGACGAGATTTTGCCCAATGTAAACTTATGCGCAGTTCGTTGAGATTGGTGGGGATTGCCAGATAATCGGCAGCACCCCCTGTTCCGAAGGAGCATAAAGAGGCTAAAGCTACTTTTTTGTGGATGAGCTGGTCCATATTGATTTTTTCATCTGCATTCCGTATTGTAGAACTCACAAGGGTATACTATCCCATTTTATTACGGTGGACAATGCTGTTTTTACTTGTTGCCCGCTGACAGGAGTCACCATGGATCTTTCTCTTTACAACACCATGACCCGTACTATTGAACCTTTTGTACCTCTGAAAAACGGGGTAGTGGGAATGTATTGTTGTGGGCCAACCGTCTACAATTATGCCCATATTGGTAATTTAAAAACGTACGTTTTTGAAGATGTTCTGCGTCGAACGTTAGAATATGATGGATATACGGTTAACCATGTTATGAATATCACTGATGTTGGCCACCTTACAGATGATGGCGATGACGGTGAAGATAAAATGGTTAAATCAGCTAAAGAGAAAGGGCTTAGCGTCTATGAGATTGCCCAGATGTATACTGATGCTTTTTTTGAAGATATTGATGCCTTGCATATAAAACGCCCTAGTATAGCGTGTAAAGCGACTGACCATATTCAAGATATGATTGATCTCATTAAACGCCTCGAAGCAAAAGGGCATACCTATCGAGCTGGTGGAAATGTCTATTTTAGTATAGATACTTTTCCCCGCTACGGCGCATTAGCTAGATTGAATTTAGAAGAATTACAATCGGGAGCTCGTATTGATATAGATCTGAATAAGAAGAATCCAAAGGATTTTGTATTATGGTTTACTCAATCGAAATTCGAGAACCAAGTCATGGTGTGGGATTCCCCTTGGGGGAAAGGCTACCCTGGTTGGCATATAGAATGTTCGGCCATGAGTATGAAATACCTAGGGGATACTTTCGATATTCACTGTGGTGGGATAGATCATGTTCCAGTGCACCACACCAATGAAATTGCCCAAAGTGAAGCTGCAACTGGAAAAAAATGGGTAAACTACTGGGTTCATGGTGAATTCCTAATCAACGAGACGGGCAAAATGTCGAAATCAAAGGGAGAATTCTTAACCCTGTCACGCTTGCGTGAAAAAGGGTATGATCCAATGGATTTTCGTTATTTTTGTTTGGGAGGCCACTATCGATCGCAGTTAGTGTTTTCTTGGCAGTCGATGGATTCTGCAAAAAATGCCCGCAAGAACCTGATAAAGCAGATTCAATCCATAAAAAAAATAACTTCTGAGCCAGCACAGAAATTATCTGATGCTGCTCTGAGTTACCAAAAAAGCTTTGTTGAACATCTTAATAATGATTTACATACTCCACGAGGTTTGGCGGTTCTATGGACTTTATTAAAAGATGAGACTCTCCCAGGCGATCAAAAATTGGCTAGTCTCTATGAATTTGATAAAATTCTAGGGTTGGGATTAACTGACATTGCCAGCGAGAGTGTGCAGGAGTTCGTTCTTCCGAAAGAGATTCAAGATTTAGTTGATGAAAGGGCCAAAGCCAAACGTGCAAAAAATTATCACCGTGCCGATGAGTTGCGTGTTATAGTAGAAAAATCAGGTTACACATTGAAAGATACGGCTGACGGTACAGTAATCACGAAAATAATGTAACCAAACCATGGGTGAGTTGTTAAGTATATGGAAATAAAAAGTAGCGAGAATGAATCGTTCAGGCTTGTCTATAAGGAGGTATTCCCGGTGGTGATGCGTGTTGCGTATCATGTAACCTACAATATGGATGTCTCCGAAGATATCTGCCAAGAGGCGTTCATCCGTTTCTATGAGAAGAATATTGACTTTCGTTCAATTGATGAAGCGAAGTATTGGTTGATTCGAGTGACTAAAAATCTGGCGATCAACGTAGTGAAGAGAAAGTCGAGAGAACGGGCTATGGTGGACAAGATAAAGAAAGTTCCCAAGATGCCGATTAGAAGTGGGGAAGATGCTCTTATAGATTCAGAAACGCGAACTTTGGTTCGAGAGGCTGTGGAAAAGTTGCCCGAAAAGTTAAAAGCAGTGTTGGTTCTAAAAGAATACGCTGATTTAAACTATAAGCAAATTGCCAGCATCCTTAAGATTTCCGAAAGCAATGTGAAGGTCAGAGTGCATCGAGCAAGAAAAATTATGGAATCGATGCTTGACCGGGAGGACATACATGTGTCTTGACGACCAGATTTTAAATACTTATCTCGATGGTGAATTAACTGAACCTTGGAGAACCCAGGTTGAAGAACATTTAACCTACTGTGTTGCCTGCAAAACTAGATTTGAGCAGTTGCGTTCCTTGCATATAACCGTCTCTGGAGCCCGACTCGACGATGCGGAGATTGCTCCACATGCCGATAAAGTACTTCAATTTATTGAGAAGAATTACATGGAAAAGAAATTGAAGGTTGGGTTTTTCCAAAGAGACTTTCGCATGAAAACCCCCACGTTACTTGCGGTTGCAGCAGCGTTTGTTTTCGTGTTAGTGGGCGCTTTCATGGTTAATCCTGGCGTTCAGTCTCAATCGGGAGAATTAATTCCTCGAGTTCCTTCAAGTACTGAAGGGACCCTTGTGCAAGTGAGAGCTACAGAAGGCCTCGCCGCAGCCCAAGTACTAGAGAATTTCCCTCTTGAGGAAATTTTGAAATATCTCGATTCACGTGGTTATGAAGTAGACCTTCGGTTGAAAACAATAGTTCCTATCAGCGATGAAGGTGAAACTACTCCATAATTTCTTCTTTAGCCATTTTAATTGAAGTTAGGCAAATAGTTAACAGTTTTTAGTTTGATTAAACTCCATCCCTAAACAAAAAGGGCAAATCCTTAAAATAAATTGAGGGTATCGTGGTATGCTCTTTTCTCTTTGCCTACATTTTCCTTAAGAACGATTTAAAGCTTGCTTGAAATGAAATGATATAATGGATACTATAGACTTATGCGAAGCGAATTAATTAATGAAATATTTTCAGTTGAGACTGAAGCTGAGAGAATTGTCAATGAAGCCAAGGTGAAAGGGCGAGATCTCATTTCCCAAGCACAAGAAGAAGGGGAAAAAGCATTGCATGTAGCCGGAGAACAAGCCCGCGCTGAACGCGACGCAGTTATTACTAAAGCTCAGCAAGAATCTGAAGTACGCATCGCACAAGCCGAAAAAGACTTGGAGACTACTGGAGCAGAAAAAATAGATTTTGAATCTTGCGTAGATTCAATTGCCAAGAAATTTGTTGATTTACTCTGTAGTACTAAACTAGGAGAGTTGCAGTAGTGAGCATAGGTGCTTTAGGTCGATATGCTTTTATTAATGCAAAGTTAAGATCTCGTATCGGCAGTATGCTTGGAGCACAGGATTTGGATAATTTGACACGTAGTCAATCCTTAGAAGAGTTGCTCCACGCCTTAAAAGGCACTCCCTACGAACCTTTATTAGAGTTATACGATAAAAGTGGCGATATCCAACGCTTAGAGGCTTGGTTGTTTGCTCGTATGGTATCATTGCATCAAGAAGTGATTCAGCTTATGACGAACAAACATGCTAGCACCATTGAAGCTATTACCCGAAAGCTCGAAGTTGAAAATTTAAAGAGTGTTATCCGGTTATGGTTTAGTAACCGTGTTAAACAACAAAATATTGATCATCGCTTTGGTTATCTTTTTCATAAACAGATTGTTTCGCCTATTGATTGGACTCAGATTGTAAATGCTGAAAATTATCAAGAGATTGTCGATGCATTACATGAAACCCCCTATGGTGAGGTTATGAGCAGGTTTTCCATTGAGCAGCTGACACAGGAGGGGTTATTCAGTCTGGAGACGGCCCTTGATCAGACTTGGTTCACACTATTGCGTTCAATAGTCACGAAACTTCCTGCCGAAGATCGTAAGCTCATGGGACGGGTGTTAGACCGCGATACTGACTTGAAGAATATTATTAACCTAGTCCGGTTTGGTTGGATGTATAAACTCCCTAGCGATAAATTACGTACACTGATGCTTGAGGGGGGGCTGGTCACTAAAACACAAGAATTTACCGAATACTTAGAAAAACCAACTGAAGAACGTTCACCTATAAATCTTGTTCAGCGTCGATTTCCAGCTTTAGCTAAAGAGCTAATTGAATCCGACATTACTACAGCTGAGTATCAGACGCTACTTGTCGAAAAATACTTGTTTAAGGTCAGGAAAAAGGACTTTCAGGTGATTTTACGAGGTAATCCTTTTACCATTGGTACTATTTTAGCCTACTTTTTTCTTGAAGAACGGCAGAATGCTATAATTCGAACCATTATTAATGGTATTCACTATGGTTGGGAAGCCTCTGCAATCCAGGAGTACACAGTATGAATGTCTTTACGGTTCCGATGAAATTATTGACAGCAGTTGTCCTCGATGAAGCAACAGCGAAGGTCAAACAAGAGTTGTTGCGCTTAGGGGTGTTAGATTTTATCCAAGTTTCACGATTAGCACCTGAAGAGGCCTCCCGTTTCACTGATCCGGTTGAAAAAGAAAATCCCCAAGAGTACGCCGATTTGCGCTATCGGGTTGAAACGTTATTTATGCAAGCGGGCATACCAACACCTTCGACCGAGAAGCTTGATCCCAGTTCGATGCAATCGCT
>JAQVOO010000129.1 GCA_028702575.1 Sphaerochaetaceae bacterium | reverse complement strand
GTGTGGCAGCCGAAGCTGAGCCTTTGCTTCGCGATATGGGCTTTTATGTATTTTCTAATGCATCGGCAATGCGTTATTTTAAAAATGTTCCTATTTTAATTCCTGAAGCAAATATTGAAACACTGGATCTGATTGAAGAGCAGGGATATCCCGAGAAAGGATTTGTGGTAACCAATGCTAACTGTGTAACAACCGGCCTCGCTATGGCTATTGCACCACTAAAAAAATTTGGAATTAAAGAAATTTCGGTCTGTTCGTATCAATCGGTAAGCGGGGCTGGATATCCAGGACTCTCTTCATTCGATATCACAGACAATTGCATTCCCTACATTGGGGGTGAAGAGGAAAAGATAGAAAAAGAGATCAAGAAAATATTTTCAATGGATCCGATTGTAGATGCGTATTGTGTGCGCGTTCCGGTTATGTTTGGCCACCTGGAGGCTGTTTGGGTTACTTTGGAGCAAGATGTCTCAACAGAATCGATTATAGATGCTTGGGATAAGTTCGGATCAGTTTCTCATCTTCCGTCAACCCCAGGGCACCCAGTATTATATGATAGTGAGCCCACATCACCACAACCCAAACAGGCCTTTTGGGGGACCCCCAAAGGGATGGTTGTTTATACAGGTCGCTTGAAGAAGCGAGGAAACCGGATTGGGTTTGTACTGTTAGTCAATAACGTAGTCAAGGGAGCAGCAGGAGGTTCAATCCAAAACGCTGAAGCTTTTGTTGAAAAATACGGATTAATTTAGGGGTTTAAGATGAAAAAAATAGTTGTAATCGTTATGGTTCTTTGGTTTACGACCGTTGCGATTTCAGCAAAATTCATCTCCTTCGGGCTAGGAGCCCAGACGCTTTTTCATACTAATAGTGTTGAAGAATTAGAATTTGGTGGTGAAGTACGTCTGGGGATTCTTTTTGCAGAAGGTGTCGTAAGTCTTCTCTATGAATCTGATAATCGCCTGACAAGCTTGGTAACGGTAGGCGCGTCAATGAACTTATTTGACCTGCTCCATATTGGACTAGGCCTAGGACCCGCTCTATCGATAGAAAAGAGCGGAGGTGATTTTTGTTGGGGATTTATGGATACGAGTAAAACGTATCAAAAAACTTGTGACTTGAACTCTGGCATTAGGCAAGGCCTCGTCCATTATCGGATGCATGGAGATATTAAACTAGGACGTATATCGTTAGGAATGACCTACTTGGTGCCATCAAAAGGCTATACTTTGCATAATAATGATGTGAGTAAGTTAGGTCCTGATTGGGAAGTTTCCCGGGTAGGAGCCTCAGTCCTTTTCTGGTTGTTCTGACACAATTGTTACGCAACTGCGAACCATAACCTTATACTTTTTCCTATTTTGCTCAATAACCCAATTACCGCGTCGCGGGCACCCCTCACATGATTGCTTTAAAGTATCGTAGCGATAGCAACTTCGGCTGATAAACAGCGGCATTGAAAAGTTGCCAGGAGGTGTGGTTGTGTGGCTCGGCCAAGCACTGGTATCAATTGCATCGCGCTCAATCCAGTGATACATCCCCTGTAGCGAGTCTAAATTACTACAGCTAACAGCTGCCGCATAGCGATTGGCCATATACAAATATATATCGATAAAACAGGCTATTTCTGGGTGTTGACGCGCCCAAGCCATTTGTCCAATGTTATTTAACCCAACATATACAGGTTTTTTGATAAGCACTATGAGTTGATCAAGTGCTTCTAAATATTTTTGCTCCTCGAACATTATTGGAGCGAGTGGTAGATAGACTCGCTCTTCTTGGATTGCAAGGAGTTGATTGACATCTTTCCCAGCTTTTAGAAGTTTCACAACCTCTACAGTATCTACCCAAGGAATGGGAGGGTCATAGAGAGGGGATATATCTTTACGTGGTGAAAGCGGTTGTAGATTGTAATCTCCTAAATTTTCTAAGTTAGCATCTTGGACAAGTAATTTTTCTAGTTCTTTTTCTAGGTATTCATACCAATTGCGTCGAATTTCCTTCAATTGTGATAGCGCAATAAATAGTTGTTGATCTGCTAAATCAGTAGTATTGGTAATGTTTATTTCTTGTCCAATCACCCCTGTTGTAGTAGAAGATTGAAAAATAGTCATAAAATTTTGATGTAAGTTTTGGGGCTTTTTAGCAATCTGCAATTTTATAGGGTAGGATTGAGTTAAGCCCTGATTCATCCAATTTGGTCCTTTTTTGGCACTAATTGTTATGGAATTAGAACTAATAACAAAGTCGAGAGTAATTGGATAGCGGTAGGGCTTTAAGGCAGATTCATTCAAAAGGGGAAGATTGAGATCATGCTGAGAAATCCTATACAATGGAGCTCCTGGTCCTACTACTGCTTCTGGGGGGACCTGTAAACTGATAATTGAGTTAGCTGGCCCGCTAAACAGCGTATTTCCCGAGTTGTCTTGCATCACAGTTAACCCAAAGCGGATTGGAGTTGTTACAGAATTTGGCCCATCGGTGAAGAGGAGCAAACCATCACGAACGGCAACTTCGTGGGTTAAGGCAACCTTTATTATGGGAATTTGTTTAGAACTGCGGCCTTGGACAACTTTCCCTATGCTAATTCCTTTATGGCCAGGATACTGAGTATCTACTAAAGGTGGAGTATGGCGGTTGTCTTGTGGGCGTTCTTTCCCATAGGAGAACGTCCAACCTGAAGTAGGGGTTCGGGAGAATTGGGTTCTTAATTCGTCGTCATCTACCATTTTTCCATCCAATAGATTGCGATAGTATTGAGCTGCAGAACGCACATAGGCCGGACTTTTCATGCGCCCTTCTATTTTAACAGAATCTATACCAATATCGCGTAGTTGAAGGAGCTGGTTTTTAACTGCAAGATCTGTCATTGAGAAACAATACCCTTTTGAAGGGTTTGGGTTGTCATAATCAAACCAAGTACGACATATTTGAGCACATTCGCCGCGGTTGGCACTCCGTCCAGTAATTATGTGTGAAGCCATACATAGTCCTGAAAACCCATAACATAAGGCACCATGAATGAAAACTTTAAGCTCGACTTGAGAAGATGCTTCTCTAATAGCCTTAATTTCGGAAAATGTGAGTTCTCTCGATAACACAATTCGACTAAACCCCAACCGCTCCAATTCTTGGACACCAGCTAAGGTGTGTACTGCCAGTTGGGTTGAACTGTGCAGGACAAGAGTGGGGAATAACGATCTAATAAGGAAGGTCAAGCCTAAATCTTGGATAATGATCCCATCAATATCAAGTAGTTCCAAGCGTCTTAGAATTGGAATCATTTGATCTATTTCGCTATCTTCTAGCACTGTGTTGAGTGTCACATAAATTTTCTTTTGTAGGCGGACAGCTTCAGTTTTCAATTGGGCGAGTTCTTTAAATGAAAAATTCGGGGCGCTTTTACGAGCTGAGTATTGCTGTAAGCCAAGGTAGACGGCATCAGCGCCCCCTGCAAAAGCTTGTAAAGCGGCTTGTAGTGATCCGGCGGGTAGGGTTAGTTCCATCATAATTTTAATTATTTCTTTTCAAGCATAGTCAGTATCTTTGCATATCCTTTCTTGTCAAAGGATAGAACAACATCAATATAATAGCAATTGCACAGGCAGTAAAAGGAAAAAGTGAAATATTGCTATGCTTACCACGCGAAGCTGAAAGGCCTTGCATTATGTTGGCCATAAACCGGTTCGGATAAGTCTAAGAAATGAATACCCGGTAATTTAACTATGCATGTTGACCTAACATTTTAAACCCTCTCCTCGTTGATCGGTGATTAATTTTCAAAATAGCAAAAGGATGAGAGTTAAGTTCCTGAAGCAGGATTAACAAAACCTCTCATTATTAGTAACACGAGCAGTTAGTTCCCTGTGAAGGGGCCAAGCATATCTTTCCAGCTGAGCTGATTTATGCTGATTGGAACAACTACCCATTCTCGAATAAAAACAAGGTGCTAGCAAATCAAATTACAGAGGGCAATTTGTTATTAATGTTTCCAATCTTTGTAATCAAGAGCGCTACTTTGGTAGTAGTCAAAAGAATCCTAAAATGAGCTTTTTTTGGGTACTGATGGTTAGTGGGGATGTGTTGTATCTTGTTGGATATAGCTCACTAGATTTCGGTACTATGTTGCAGTGATATTTGCGAGACAATAGGCAGCGCTGTGGTCTAACAATTGATTGTATTACAAATAACTAGGAAAAAATATATTTACTTGAAAAATAATATATGGGTAGGATTGTAAATTATTTTAAAAAAATATAATGTTGCTTAAATAGAAATCAAAACACACTACATATGTTTTGATAATAAGGAGAAATAATGAAATTACAAGACCTCAAACATGCAGGACTTAGGAAGTGGATCAACGAAATCGCTCTACTTACCAAACCAGAGGCCATTGTGATCGCTGATGGTAGCGAAAAACAGTACAACCAGCTCGTTAGTGAGATGGTAGCAAGTGGAATTGCTACTCAATTGAATCCAGAGAAAAAGCCGGGATGCATTGCCTTTTTTTCTGATCCTTCTGACGTTGCTCGTGTTGAAAACAGAACCTATATTGCAGCAAAAACAAAAGAAGCGGCTGGGCCCACCAACAATTGGATTGATCCTGTTCAACTTAAGAAAACTATGACTGGGTTGTATGATGGATGTATGAAAGGACGAACTTTGTATGTAATTCCATTCTCGATGGGCCCAGTTGGTTCTGATATTGCCAAGATTGGAGTTGAAATTACCGATAGTGCATATGTTGTGACTAATATGGCTATCATGACCCGTGTCGGTAAACGAATTCTTGATGTCTTAGGGACCGATGGCACCTTTATTCCTTGTCTCCACAGTGTTGGCAAACCACTTGCTGAAGGAGAATCGGATCACGGCAAGTGGCCTTGTGCCCCTCTCGAACAAAAATATATCTCCCACTTTCCTGAAACTCGTGAAATTTGGTCTTATGGGTCAGGTTACGGAGGGAATGCTTTACTTGGCAAGAAGTGTCTTGCTCTTCGGATCGCATCGGTCATTGCTCGTGATGAGGGATGGTTAGCCGAGCATATGCTGATTTTAAAGATTACAAATCCTGAGGGAGTGGCTAAGTATGTGGCCGCTGCATTTCCGAGTGCTTGTGGGAAGACTAACTTAGCAATGTTGGTTCCAACTATTGCCGATTGGAAAGTTGAAACCATTGGTGATGATATTGCTTGGATGAAAATTAAGGCTGATGGGCGATTATATGCAATTAATCCTGAAGCTGGATTCTTTGGTGTTGCTCCGGGAACCTCAATGGATTCAAACCCCAACGCTATGTACTCTTTGGAAAAGAACTCTATCTTTACCAACTGTGCAATTACCGAAGATAAAGATATTTGGTGGGAAGGCATTGGCTACGATGCTCCCGGTAAGTTGATTGACTGGAAGGAAAATGAGTGGGTCCAAGATAAAGGCAATAAAGCCCAACCTCCTGCAGCTCATCCGAATGCACGTTTTACCGCTCCTGCAAGCCAGTGTCCTAGTATTGCTCCTGAATGGGAAGATCCAAATGGTGTTCCTATTGATGCTATCCTCTTTGGGGGGCGCCGTCCGCATACTATCCCCTTAGTCCACCAAGCCCGTGATTGGAATCATGGCGTATTCCTCGGATCAATCGTTGGTTCGGAAATTACAGCGGCAGCTCTTGATCTTCAAGCTGGTACAATTCGGCGCGATCCTTTTGCGATGCTGCCTTTCTGCGGGTACCACATGGGAGAGTATTTTCAACACTGGATTAATATAGGGAAAACTCATGATCAATCTAAGTTGCCAAAGATTTTCTCTGTAAACTGGTTTAGGAAAACTGATGAAGGCAAGTGGTTATGGCCTGGATTTGGCGAAAATAGCCGTGTACTTAAATGGATATTTGAAGCTTGTGCAGGCACTGCAAAGTTTCAAGATACTCCCATTGGTATTATGCCTACTCCAGATGCAATTGAGCGTCCTGAAGGCGTCAGTGTTGCCGATATGGCTGAACTAC
>JAQVOO010000128.1 GCA_028702575.1 Sphaerochaetaceae bacterium | reverse complement strand
GAGATACCATAGACCAAGCATTTTATCTTCTGAACATCTACGCCGGAAAGACGAGTCGCTTCTTCGTTCCCTCCAATGGCATACACTCTTCTACCAAATACGGTCAGACGCATTAAAAAATGGATTAAGATAGCTACCACCACCATAATAATCACCGGCACTGGGATCCCCAGTAGTTCCCCTTGGCCTAAGACCAAAATCCGGTCATCAATATTTTCTATGGGCCAACCTTTGGTAATAATCCAGATCGTCCCTCGGGCAATACTGAGCATTCCAAGGGTCACTATAAAAGGAGTTATGCCAACATAGGAGACTAACAACCCATTAATAATTCCCACCGAAAACCCAGTTAACATACCAATGAGGATGGCAAACAAGGGGTGCACCCCACCTGCCATGGCAAGGCCGCAAGTAACGCCACTTAGTCCAATCGTGGAGCCTAGTGAAAGGTCAATTCCTCCAGTAAGAATTACTGTAAACACTCCCAGTGAAGCAATAGCGACAAGAGAGATCTGCCGACTTACTCGGTAAATATTTCCACCAGTCGCGAATTGGGGAGCAACAATGGTGATTATCACCATAATGCCAACTAGAGCCAAAAATATTGCAGACTCTCGGCGCTTGATTATTTTTTGGAAAAATACAAGCAATGAAAAGGTAGATTGTTCTCGTTCTTTTGAATTTCTTTTCTCTGTTACCATGTCTAATCTCTTTGGTACTGGTTAGAAGTTTCTAACCAGTACACTTCTTTCCTTACTATTTAATCTCAGCTATGACTTGTTCCATATAGCTGTCCACGTTTTCTTTGGTTACAATGATAACGCCAGTGTCAATATTTTCTGCAACTTTTTTTCCAGCTAATAAATCTTGCAAAATCTCAACAGATACCCAGCCCATTTTGTAGGCCTTTTGGACCAAACAGAACTGCACAGACCCATCTTTAATGCCGGTAATAGTTTCGGCTAAGTCATCAAAACCCCCTACAACAATATCACCAACGCGTCCCTGCTCTTTTAAAACGGTGGCTACAACTGGTGCACCATAAGCTTCTGGGCCAAATATACCGTTCAGATTAGGATAGGTTTCTAACATTGCTTCAGTTTTATTAACTCCTTCAGCAAAGTCGGCTTGGTATGTTTCAAACGCCACAATCTTAACACCAGAACTTTCGGCTGCTTTTCTAAAGCCCACTTCTCTCTCATTCAAGTTAGCGGCCATGCCTCCCTGTAAAATTGCAACATTGCCTGTATTGCCCATCAGGTCAAACATATACTTACCAGCAGTAACACCAGCTTCAGTGTTGTTTGTCCCAATGTAAGTTATGCGATTGGTACTAGGTGCATCAGCGTCAAAACAAATTACGATAATACCGGCCGCAATGGCTTCATCAATAACGGAAATTAACCCTTTGTTATCGACAGCTGAAATTGCAATTCCATCAACACCACGAGCAATGAGATCTTCTATCACCTTGACCTGCAGAGCAATATCGAGTTTGGGTGGACTTTCAATTTCTACATTGACCCCATACTTGGCCCCAGCATCTTGAAATCCTTGAATACAAGGCTCATAGAAAGGGTGCACCAACTTGGGAACCATTACAAAGGTAGGCTTTCCACTCTTACCCTCTTTTGTACCAGCGGCAAACACTAAAGTGCCTACCAGAACTAACAAAAGGCAACATACAACCACATACTTTCTGTTTCTCATCATACTCCTCCAATTTGAGTTTTTTTCTGATTCTGGAATTTACCACCAGAAACAGTTCAGATTGAAATCAAAGATTTCTTTCCATGTGTTTTTCGCAAGAAAGTAAGTGGTACTGAACTTGGTATTAATGGCAAGTAAGCCTTAGCTGGAATGTATAAGACAGATATTACCAAATAATCTTTCATTAAATACGTTTACTCCCTTGATTATAAAGCATTTCTTCCTTCTTTCAATCTTTTTTTCGTTTTGCCAGAGAATCAAAGGTAACTGCCAGTAAAAGCACGACACCTTTGATTATCTGTTGATAATATTCACTTATATCGAGCAAAATCATTCCGTTGGAAAGGATCCCGGTAATAAAGACACCAAGCAGAACACCTAAAATGGAACCGACCCCACCCATCACACTCACACCACCTAAGACAACGGCCGTAATAACATCCATCTCAAAAGCCGTCCCTATCTTCGGTTGTCCGGTGTTAATTCTAGAGAGCATAATTAATCCCGCGATTCCGGTGAGAAAACCGGAAATAACAAAGACTCCAGCTTCAACACGCTTAGTGCGAATACCAGCTAAGCGAACCGCTTCGCGATTTCCGCCAAGCCCATAGATATAGCGTCCTGTCTTCGTCCGATTCAAAAAGACCCATCCAATAATAAAGATAAGAAACATGATAATAACTGGAATGGGAATTATCCCAATGTATCCTTGCCCCAAAGTCCTAAAAGAGTCGGGCAAACCCCAAACTGGTAGTCCATCACACAGGACGTAGGTGACTCCACGTAATAAGGTCATCATGGCCAGTGTAGTAATAAGAGCCGGCACCCCAATGTAGGAGACAAAGATCCCATTAACCAAACCAACCGCTGCAGCGACTACTAAGGTGATGAGAACAGCGGGGAGAATAGGCATCCCATATTTGGTCATGAGGAGCGCTCCCACAATATTGGTAACGCCCATTACCGAACCAACGGAGATATCAATCCCGCTCGTTAATATCACACACGTCATCCCCACAGCTGAGATACCGAGCATTGAAACCTGCCGTGCAATATTTAAAATATTTCCGGTTGTCAAAAATGAATCGGTCACGATGGTGAAAAATGCGATAAGAATAAAGAGGACGCCGAGAATAGCAAATTTCTTAATTGGTATTTCTAATGTTTTAATTTTCATCATTTACTCCCCTGATGCTAAACGGAGAACTTTATCCTGGGTTGCTTCGGCTTTACTCAGTTCTCCTGTGATGACGCCTTCATGCATCACCAAAATCCGATCCGACATCCCCAATAATTCATTCATCTCGGAAGAGATGAGTATGATCGCCTTACCTTGAAAGGCGAGTTCAATAATTAATTCATAGATTTCTTGTTTGGCTCCCACATCGATTCCTCGAGTGGGCTCGTCAAATAAAATAATATCGCAATCAGAGGTCAACCAACGGGCCAGAACGACCTTCTGCTGGTTCCCTCCCGATAATTCCATCACTCTTTTTTGGGCATTGGGAGTAATGATGCGTAACACTGTAATCATCTTCTGAGCAACCTGCTCCATTAAACGCATTTGAATTAATCCAAATTTACTGATCTTCTTAAAAGAACTGTAAGCAATGTTTTCAGCGGCTGAGAGGCGTGAAATAATGCCATGCTGTTTTCTATCTTCAGGGATCAAACCAATTTTTTGGGCAACAGCTTCCTGTGGATGCCGAATTCTGATTGGTTTATTGTTAATAAGGATAGTGCCTTCTGTAATGGGATCTGCACCATAAATGGCCCGCGCTAATTCAGTTCTCCCAGCTCCGACTAATCCGCCAAAACCCAAAATCTCCCCTTTTCTCAAGGTAAAACTAATATCTTTTAAGAGCGCGGCTGTTGATAGATGCTCCACTTCAAGAATTGGATGGCCAATTTGACCCCTCCGAGGAGGAAAGGTTTCTGAAACTTCACGATTGACCATAATGTGGATTAACTCATTTTTCGTGGTCGCGGAAGTTGGCATTGTCACAATCTTGCACCCATCGCGAAAAACAGTCACCCGATCAGATAATTCAAAAATTTCAGAGAGTCGGTGTGAGATATAAATTACGGTAATCCCCTGAGCTTTCAAGGTGTGGACAAGATTAAATAATTTATCGACCTCATGAATCGTAAGAGGAGCCGAGGGCTCATCCATAATTATCAATTTTGCATTTTGGTAAGTCGATTTAGCAATCTCTACTATTTGTTGATAAGCCACCGAAAGAGAACTTACCGCCAGATTAGGATCAAGATCGACCCCTAAGGATAACAGAACTTCTTTGGCTTTCTGGTTCATTGTTTTGCGGTCTAAAAAGTAATTTTTCTGGAGTTCTTTACCAAAGAATAAGTTTTCAGCAATGCTCAAAGCTGGTATTAAATTGAATTCTTGATAAATTGCTGAGATGCCAAAATTAAACATAGCCTCATGGGGGGTGTAATTTTCTCTTAAAACCCCCTCTATTTCGATGCAACCAGCATCAGGTTGTATTGCACCTGTTAACACCTTGATGAATGTTGACTTGCCAGCTCCATTTTCTCCACAAATCGCATGGATTTCACCTGTATGGAAATCGAGGTCAACTTGATTAAGTGCAACAACACCTGGATATCTTTTGGTAATACCTTGGGCTGATAACAAAATATTTTGGTTTTCCATTTCAAATTTTTTCCCAATTTCAATGCTCCTCTTACCCGCGGGCAAGAGGAGGATTAAACTACATTCCTATTTCAAATACTTATCAACGTTAGCTACTGTTATGGCTTCGTTTGGTATCTTTTGATGAGGTTCTACATTTTCACCATTAATCATTTTGACGAGGATTTCGACTTCTTTCATACCGGATTCGTAAGGAGCCATACTGACAGAGGCACGCAACATAGTTCCAGCTTTTATCTTCTCTAAAGCCTGGGTAATACCATCGGTACCAGTAATACAGACCTTACTGGGGTTCTTACCAGCTGCCGACATCGCTTCAAAGGCACCCAGGGCACCATCGTCGTTAAGACACCCAATTACAGCCAAATCAGGGTGAGCTTGGAGCAAAGACTCGGTTACTTTCATTCCGACATCGGTTTGGAAGGCATCTTGCCGAGCAACCAGAATTGCTTGGGGTGCTTGAGAGAGAATACCATCTCTGATGCCATCAGTTCGGGGAATAACAAATGGAGTACAATCGGCGGCTAACAGAGCAAATTTTGCCACACCACCTAATTCTTTGGTAATAAACTTTCCGGCGACTTCACCAGCGAGAAAACCATACAAGTATTCGTCATTGGACATCGACCCATCAGCTCCAGGTAAGGGATGGACAGCTGCCATAACTTTAATACCAGCATCTTGGGCTTTTTTACAGTATGCTTGGCTTGCTTTCTCATCGACACAAGAAATCATAATGCCATCCACTTTAGTGGTTATAAGATTTTCCCATGTGTTGATCTCTTTCGCAGCATCTACCTGTAAATCAATAACCGTTAGTTTTACTCCCAACTCATCAGCTTTATCTTGAGCACCTTTAGCCTGCGTTGCCCAAAATGGGTTACCAAGATCGTGCACCATAAAAGTTATTCGAGTTTGAGCTACTTTACTTTCTTGCTGGCCAGCAGCAAATAAAGGGAGTACTAACATTAATATTGCTGTCAATACAACAATATTTTTTAACACTTTGTTCTTCATACAAAAACCTCCGTATTTAACCTGTGCTTAGCGTAACATCCGTTATAACAGTTGTCAAGTTTTAATTTAATTATTTTATAGCATTTTCTACAGCAAACAATAAAGTTCTCTTTTTACCCTTTATTATTGCAATTTTTTATTATGTAATTGCCTAAATTAGACAATTATTTCGTTAAATTGCAAACAATAATTATTAATTACTTATATTATAAATATTGTTATGATTTAATTGACATCTGTTATAGCATATGTTATTATAATTTTTGTAATGGATTAAAAGAGGAGAAGAGATGTATACAATAGAAAAACAACAAGTAATAGATGCCGGGGTTAAACTACACGATTACCACCTAATAACTCTTTCTGGAGGAAATGTAAGTCTGCGGATTGGTGACCATATCCTCGTTACTCCCTCCGGCATGATGTATCAAGAATTGCTTACTGACGATATTATTGTTATGAATCTAGACGGTAGCATTATTGAAGGCGAGCGTCGCCCTTCTGTTGATACTATTGCCTTACTCCACATCTACAACAACATGAGTGAAGTGAAATCTATTATTCATACCCACCAAGTTTACGCTACAGCAGTTGGTCTTATTGGTGAC
>JAQVOO010000127.1 GCA_028702575.1 Sphaerochaetaceae bacterium | reverse complement strand
AAGACCTCTCTAGGGTGGACTAGCGTATGATTGACCAAGCCGATGGAGACAACATTTACAGACATCACTTCGTGCGCACCATTCAAAGATATGCATAAAAAATATTCTTGTGGGCGATTGCCATAGTGACGAATAATGGGGTAAATGTCACTTGGGAAAATAATTTGTTTTCGCTTGGTCGGCATGCGACGGCGACCTAATTCTAGAGCGGCTGAAATAAGAGTTGCTTTGGCCATTCCCATCCCTTCAATAGCCAAGAGATCTTCAAGGATTACTTCACTGTCTCCGTGAGTTTTGTCGAGTAAATCGAGGATGTGATGAGCGAGAAGGAAGGCTGGCTTTTTGACCGTTCCAGAACCAATAAGAATAGCTAACAATTCAATGTCAGAGAGGGCTAAGGACCCTTGTTTTTGTAGCTTTTCTCGAGGACGTTCATGTGTTGGAAGCTCTTTAATTCCGATCATAATACTACAGTTTTCTTTATATTGTTTCATATCAAAAAGAATCTCTACTAACCCTTTTTTACTTCAATTTATTGTTACAAATTTAGCCTTTTTTGGGGTTCTACTAGATGCTTATTTTTGATGATTATGCTATATTCTTTGCAAGAAATGAGCGCTTGAGTAAGGACTAATATAGGTCCTTAGTCTACAAGAGCGTAAGGAGCACAAAGTGGAGCAAGTCTCTGCTCAGCGGTTGACGTCACTCGATGAGGAACCTCCGCTTACCAACCAAGAAGTAGGAATTACCTTTCCTCCTTCTGATATAAAAAGATCTGAAAAAAGTAGATCCACCCTGTTTCGGAAAAAATTTTTCCCCAACACGACTTTAACCCAATGGAATGACTGGCATTGGCAGCTTTTCCACCGGATTACGACCCTAGAACAGCTTTATACTTATCTGAGTCCTACAGCTGAAGAAAAAGCAGCACTTGACCGAAAAGAATGGATGTTTCCGTTTTCTGTCACCCCCTATTATCTGAGTCTTATTGACTTGAATGACCCGTTTGATCCATTGCGAAAAACCGTTATTCCTCAAATTGCAGAGAACACTGTAAGCCCCGGTGAAGCCGTCGATCCGCTAGGAGAAGACCACACCACTCCTGTTGCAGGTTTGGTACATCGGTACCCCGATCGGGTTCTTTTTCTCGCTACCAGCTTTTGTTCCGTCTATTGCCGTTATTGCACCCGCTCTCGCTTGGTAGGTGGCCATACCGAAGCTTTAGAAGAACATTGGGAGCATGCATTGGATTATATTGCCGGACATAGTGAGATTCGTGACGTTATTATCTCTGGTGGAGATCCATTAACCCTTTCCGATGGGCGCTTAGGGTATCTATTAGGTCGTTTAAAGAAAATTTCTCACGTCCAGATGGTCCGTATTGGCACGAAAGTACCTTTTGTGTTGCCACAACGAATTACTCCTGCGTTAATAAAGGTCCTAAAAACTTATCGCCCTTTGTATATCAACATTCATGCTACCCACCCAAATGAATTCAGCGAAGCTTCGAGACAAGCTTGTAATCGTTTGGCTGATGCTGGAATTGTGTTAGGTAGTCAAACTGTTTTACTAAAAGGGGTCAACGACTCTGTCGCAACAATGACCAATTTATTTCATAAGTTGCTCACTGTGCGAGTGCGCCCTTATTATCTATTTCAGTGTGATCCTATTACTGGCTCTGCCCATTTTAGAACTACGATTGAAGCCGGTAAAGAGATTATGCGCGGTATTCGTGGATTTACCAGCGGATTTGCTGTTCCTTACTACGTAGTAGATACCCCGGGTGGAGGCGGAAAAGTTCCTATTTTACCTGAGTACGAAGTTTCTCATGATGAGAAGGGACTCTGTTTGCGCAACTACGAAGGAAAGCTCTTTACCTACCCAGATGAGAGGCACCTCTGATATGCGTGTTGGTCTAACATTTGATCTCAAGCAGCGGTATCTGGATGAAGGCTATAGTCTTCAAGAAGTTGCAGAACTCGATAGCCATGAAACTATTGATGCAATAGCATCTACATTACAAACTTTGGGGTACCAAATTGAACTCATTGGGAACATCAAAGATCTAGTAATTGCCTTAGCGCATGGTCAAAAGTGGGATTTGGTTTTTAATATTGCCGAAGGACTCCATGGATTATGCCGAGAATCCCAGATTCCCGCACTTTTAGAGGCCTATCGTATCCCCTTTGTCTTTTCTGATGCTTTGACGCTGACTATTACCTTGCACAAAGGGCTTGCCAAAGCGCTAGTCCGTGAGCATCACGTGCCAACAGCTGATTATCGAGTAGTGCGGAATCTTTCTGATCTGGATTATCTAGATTTGCCGTTTCCTCTGTTTATTAAACCGGTCGGTGGGGGAACTGGTATGGGGATCGACGGTAATTCGATCGTTCACAATCGGACCCAATTACACTCTGGTATCGTCAACTTACTACCAACTCACAAACAACCAGTATTGGTAGAACGCTTTTTGGCAGGCAGGGAGTTTACGGTAGGGGTTACAGGAACCGGCTCGAACGCATGTGCTATTGGCGTTATGGAAATATTGGTTGATCCAAAGAGTGATCAGGGCGTTTATTCGTATGCAACTAAACAAAACTATCTGGATTGTACCAGGTATCGGTTAGTTGAAGGTGAGGTAGCACAGGAGTGTGCAGAAACAGCTCTTGGTGCTTGGCGTGCTTTAGATTGCAGAGACGGTGGTCGTGTCGATTTGCGAATGGATAGTAATGGCATCATCAATTTTCTAGAGGTTAATCCATTAGCTGGCTTGCATCCAGTAGACTCTGATTTGCCTATTTTAGCACGTTTAAGTGGAGTGAGTTATAAAGAGTTGCTTAAGAGGATCATGGATTCAGCTTGTCAACGTGTAGGATTATCACAATGAAGAGCAAAGTTTTGTTACTCCACGATGCAGTTGACTCGTCGGCACCACTTGATGAACTCGATACCTTAGAGCAAGTAAACCAAATTGAAGGTGCTTTACAACGACTGGGGTACCATACGCAATGTAAGGCTTTTACAGGTGATGTACTGGCACTAGAGCACTATCTTTTGCAATCCGGTGTTGATGTCGTGTTTAATCTTGTTGAAACCTACCATGGTTCCCAGTTTTTACATCTTATTCCCCTGTTGTGTGAACAGTTGGGAATTGCTGTTACCGGAGGTAACTCTGAAGCACTATTTTTGACCTCAGATAAATTATTAGCTAAGAGGTTGATGGTACTAGCAGATATTCCAACACCTGCGTGGATTTCTTATGAAAACCGTGAAAATTGGAACCGTTTCCTCCAAAAAAAAATGATTTGTAAACCCCGTAGGGAAGAGGCTTCTGTTGGTATTGATGATGGGTCAGTACTCGTATGTGAAACGCTCACGGCTCTTGAATCTTTAGTCGCCCATGCCCATAAACACCATGTAATAATAGAAGAATTTATTGATGGTCGAGAATGTAATGTATCGCTTTTAGTGCAAGAGGGACAGGTTCAGGCGATGCCTATTGCAGAAATGCTCTTTATCGATTTTCCACCCGATAAACCAAAAATTGTAGGATATGAGGCCAAATGGACTGAATCTTCCTTTGCGTACCAACACACACAACGTTCTTTTGCAATTAATACTTTTGAAAAAGAGTTGATTCAGCAGTTGAACACCATTGCAATTGATTGTTGGCGCCTTTTTGGACAACCTAGCTATGCTAGAGTCGATTTTAGGATTGATAGAGCAAAAAATGTGCATGTGCTAGAGATAAATGTAAACCCCTGTATTGCCCTCGATAGTGGGTTTGTAGCAGCAGGATTTGAAAAAGGGTATTCCTACGACTCCATGGTGGAATCTATTGTTAAGGAGGCTCTCTATGCCCATGCTAAATTTACGTGAAACAGTTTGTTTTACCGATGAGGAGAAAATAGCGACTCTATTAAGTAAAACGAACTTTTTTTCTCCAGAGGAGGTAGAAATTGGAATTTCTCTACTTAGGGAAAATTTAGTAAAAGGCGATTCGAGCGGTTACTATTTTTTAATTGGAGAACTAGAGACGCAATTTGTTGGATATACTTGCTATGGACCAATTCCAGGAACCATAAATGGGTTTGATCTCTATTGGATTGCAGTTGATCCTAAGTTTCAGCATACGGGGTACGGAGCTACTTTACTCAATATTACTGAACAACGCGTGCTAGCTTTAGGCGGGCAACGCTTATATGCAGAAACTTCTTCTATTCCCTTATATGCGCCTACTTGTGCTTTCTATGAGAATCATGGATTTATCCTTGAGGGGCGCCTCCCTGATTATTATGCACCGCTAGATGATAAGATGTTGTATGTAAAATATTTATTTAAATAACTGTTTTTTCTTTCCAAGTACCTTTGAGAAACCTTATAACAAAGCATGTTGCGCGACAAACCCAGTCGATATACATAGCAATCCAAATACCTTGGAGTCCCAGACCAAAATGCCTGCCTAAAAGATAGCTGAAACCGATCCGGAAAATCCACATACTGGCAATAGAAACTGTCATGGTAAAGCGGACATCGCCAGAAGCACGGAGAACTTGCGGTAAGGCAAAGGCTAGTGGCCAGAGTAGACCATTCATTATAAAGAGTAGTTTGAGTATTTTAACGGCCAAATTTGTCGCAGCTGCACTGAGATTGAAGAGACCTACCAATAATTCAGTAGAGAAGAAAAGGGTAGTAGCCAAAATCGCCAAAGTTATATAGGTTATTTTCATTAATTTACGAGCATAATAAGAAGCTTGATCAACCTCTCCAGCTCCCATACTCTGGCCAACAACAGTTAATGTAGCCGTTCCCATAGCACCTCCAGGGATATTCGTCACGGAGGAGAGGGCGTTGGCAATGGCGTTAGCGGCAATAGCGGTCGTTCCGAACGTTGCAATGAGGCTTAGAACGAGAATTTTTCCAATGTGGAATATTCCACTTTCAATGCCATTAGGAATCCCTATATTGAGAATTCTGCGAATCATAGGCCAATTAAAATGGATGCGATGGAGGTTGGTAATACGGATAGGATCACCATTTTTTACCAGTAAGAAAAGCATAAGAATTGCTGATAGAAAACGGGCAATCAAGGTAGCTATTCCGGCTCCCAAAACACCCATTTTTGCGACATAGATAAATAAGATATTTCCTGCGATGTTGGTTATAGCCATCACAAAAGAGACACGCATGGAGATGCGGCTGTTGCCCATAGCTCGAAAGAGGGCTGCGCCTGAATTAAAAAGTCCTAACAGAGGATACGAGATGGCTGTAAGGGCAAAATATGTTTGGGCTTGGTTCATAACTTGAGGATCGAGGTCGCCATAAAGCGCACGCAGTATGTTGTGATTAAAGATTAGAAATGTAGCCATGAACACTAAGGCGACAAAAGTCGTGCTGTAGATTAGTTGTTTAGCAGCATCATCGGCTTTTGCACTGTTGTGTTGGCCAATATATTGAGCCACTACAACAGCCCCCCCAGCTGCAAGAGATGAAAACAAAAATAAGAATAAATTATTTATAGAATCGACAAGGGCTATACTAGATACAGCAGCTTCGCCAACCGATGCAATCATAATAGTATCGGCAAATCCTACCGAGACATTGAGTATTCTTTCAATCACTAGCGGTAAGATTAGCGTTAGAAGTTGTTTGTTTGAGAAAAGTTTTGGTTGCAATGGAGCAGGGTTATTGGCGAGCAATTAATAAATCCTTAAGAACAATGGCATGATATCTTAGTCTGCCCCTTTTTGAGAACAATGGCAAGGTAAGGGGTGGATAAAATAAGAATATAAGAAAGGATTTGAATGCGGCGGGATTCGAACCCACGACCTCTGCCTCCGGAGGGCAGCGCTCTATCCAACTGAGCCACGCATCCTTCAGTGCTATAATTAATAACGTAAAAATACGTCTAATTATCGTCAAAACTTATCGGATTGTAACGTAGTTTTTCGTAAAGGTAAATATAGCAGTATTTGTTAATGGGCTAAATTCCCAGTAATATAACCGAGAGTTTTCTACATGAAA
>JAQVOO010000126.1 GCA_028702575.1 Sphaerochaetaceae bacterium | reverse complement strand
TATGTAGGAACAATCTCAGTCATGGATAGTCAGCGCTAAATTCCATAGGACATCTATTAAATCAGTGAAGTTAGTAAACATGGCTCTAAACCCATTCCTCAAGCTTCTTCACCAAACATTTTGAGTAATATGCTTTGCCTCACCACTCTCTTCAAAAATTGCCACATTCTGGCGATCAGAAATAAATTCAAGAATAGCAAGCTGTTTTATACTCGAATCACGGTATGGCGAAGCAAGGAAAGTGTTGACTACACCCTATCAAATAGGGTATCTAATAGAAGTCCTATGTATGTTAATTGGGAATTTGTATGATGCCAGAGTTTGATCGCCAATGGAAACAGGAGATAAGAGAATGAGTGTATATAAAAGTATCATGCAGGGTCTGGATGAAGCTGTAAAATATCAGGAAGGAAAAATCACGGCAAGAAGGGCTAAAATCGCTATCAAGCCAGTGGCTATGTTTAGTAGCGAAGATATCAAGCAAATCCGGCTGAGCGTCGGCCTGAGCCAAGTGGTTTTCGCCTCCTCTATTGGCGTTTCTCCCAAAACGGTCGAAGCATGGGAGCATGGAAGAAATAAGCCCGCAGGTCCCTCTCGCAGACTTCTTGAGATCATCAAGGACAATCCTGACGTAATCAAACAGTTTATGATTAATGCATAACAGGTTAGTAAGCCTGCCAGTTGTAAAAAAGATCTCATTTGCCTGTACGTAATGTCACAGCGTGATATTTATCACCTAGATAAGAGCACCGCAACGCAGGGTTGCTCCGTCAAGGTTTGCTTAAAACTAATCTTCAAAGATTAATTGATGGAGCTTGAGACAATAAAGGACGAATGCAGAATAGTTTTATTTCTGTAATCCAACTGTCCAAATCAAAAACACGTAGTTAACTAGGGAGTATCTAGAATTTCTTCATAGCCTCATAATAAAAAGCTGTTTCTTCAACAGGTGTAAGGTCTTCCTCTTTTTTCTGTAACAAGCCAATGAAAGTGTGCAATGGATTTATTCGGACTCGATCACTATCACCTCGATTCTCCCAAGCTCTTTGCCATGCTCCAATACGTACACAACTGGCATCTACCACCTCTGCAGAATTGAACGCGGTCCTTTTACCAGCAAACTCCTCAACAGTCGCTTCAATTAATTCAATCTCATAATCAGAGAGAAAATCCAAATCAGGATCTTGCTTACATACCAGTAGCTCTCTTCTTGGTTATGCACTAACTTAATGGCATCAAAATAATTCTCATCGTCCACAATCATGTCACGTTTATCATCCAACTCGGTCGGAACTGGGCCCATTATCGTGGCAACATAGTTAAGATCAAAAACAGGCTTCCCCGTCTCTTTTAAAGCTTTAAAATCGATGAGAGCTAGGTATGCATACATAGGAGTCTGAAAAGCTCTTTGACCACTAAAGTGTCTATGCCTCTTAATCAGATAGGCAATAGCATGTTCCAAGCGTTCCTTTTTATATGCTCTCACAGCCACTCCTTAATTTATCCGATGGTAATATAAGTAGTGGCAGTTGTCAAAGAGGCTAAGCAGCACCTCCCCCTATTAAACGAAATCTTGTTAATATACTTTAGGATTAATAACTATAATTGTTGCAAAAGTAGAAATATTTTATTTATTATTTTGATGCATCAACATATATATCTTGACACTTCAAAATAAACCTAATATATTGGATTATAGGTATTCTTGAAAGGAGATTCGGAGCGTATGAACAAGAAGATGTTTAGGAAATTGGTGATCTTTGCAATTATCATCCTTTCACTTGTGTTGGTGGGATGTCAAAAGTCAGAAAAAAGTGCTTCTGATACAGATAAACCCTACTCTGTTGTAGCCACTATTGGGATGATTGGTGACATCGCAACCAACTTAGCCGCAGAGTATGTTGAAGTCACAACACTCATGGGTGCTGGAGTGGATCCACACTTATACAAAGCCAGTGCTAATGATGTAAAACTCCTTCACAACGCTGATCTCATATTATATGGCGGGTTACACCTTGAAGGAAAAATGAGTGATGTGCTCGACTCATTATCTGCAACCAAAAGAACCGTTGCTGCCAGTGAAGCTATCCCAGATGAGCACCTAATTGGTCACGCCGGTTCATACGACCCTCACGTCTGGTTTGACGTCTCACTCTGGCTCCATGCCGTCGAGGCTGTCTATAATAGCCTCATCGACCTTCTCCCTGAGCATACTACAGAGATCACTAAAAATTATGAATCCTATAGAGCTCAATTAGAGCAACTCCATGCCTACGTCCAAGAAACAAGTAACACGCTCAATAAAGAACAAAGAGTCTTGATTACCGCCCATGATGCTTTTGAATATTTTGGAAGAGCTTATGACTTTGAAGTCCGCGGTTTACAAGGAACGAGTACCGTCAGTGAAGCTGGAACCAGAGATGTACAAGACCTGGCTCAATACATCGTTGATCATAAAATTAAGGCTATTTTTATCGAATCCTCAGTCCCAGTAAAAACTATTCAATCACTGCAAGAAGCTGTCAAAGCAAAAGGCTTTAACGTAGTTATTGGTGGAGAGTTGTTTTCAGATGCCATGGGCGATACAGGAACCAAAGAAGGCACCTACATCGGCATGGTCGAACACAACATTAATACCATTGTCTCGGCTTTAGCCCTCTAAGGAGAAAAAAGATATGGATATATTACAGAACAACATAGCAATTGAAGTAGAAGATTTGACTGTCGCTTACCACCACACCCCAGTTTTATGGGATATTGATGTTTCAATAGAAAAAGGGGCTATCAGCGCTATTATCGGGCCGAATGGCGCCGGAAAATCGACGCTCTTAAAATCGATGCTCAGCCTAATTCCAATCTCCTCGGGAACCATCTCTTTTTTTGGTAACCCACTTAAAAAAATGAGACGCCATGTGGCCTATGTCCCCCAGCGCAGTGAAGTCGACTGGGACTTCCCGACAACGGTAGTAGACGTGGTCACCATGGGCTCATATGGAGCCCTTGGGTGGATTACCCCTCCCGGCAAAAAAGAACGCAAATTAGCGATGGAAGCCTTAGAAAAAGTTGGCATGGAAGCTTTTGCTAACCGCCAGATCAGGGAACTTTCAGGGGGGCAACAACAAAGAACCTTTATTGCCCGGGCATTGGTCCAAGATGCTTCAATCTACCTCATGGACGAACCCTTTGCAGGAGTCGATGCCGCAACCGAACAATCGATTATTGAGGTATTGCGTGAGCTACGGGCTAATGGCAAAACACTCGTTATTGTCCATCATGATTTACTCACCGTAAAAGAATACTTTACCCATGTTATCTTACTTAATGTTCACACAATAGCTTCTGGACCAGTACACACAACCTTTACCACTGAAAATCTCCAAAAGACCTACAAAGGGAAGTTTAACGCCCTTAAAGGAGGTATCGATGAGCTTATTGTATGACATGGTGTTTGATTACACGCTCCGCAATGTGGCCCTCGGCACCTTCTTACTCGGGTTAGGCTCAGGAGCAGTGGGTTCGTTTATGACCCTCAGGCGTCAAAGTTTACTCGGTGATGCCATCGCCCATGCAACACTACCGGGTGTAGCTCTGGCCTATATGCTGACGAGTACAAAAGATCCTTTGGTACTCCTTTTAGGTGCCGCAATTGCGGGAGTGCTGGGAATTGGAGCCATTACAGCGATAACCCGTACCACAAAAATTGATAACGATGGGGCTAATGGCATTATTTTAAGTATCTTCTTTGGTTTTGGATTACTGCTACTTACCTATATTCAAAAACTTCCCAAATCTTCCCAAGCTGGTCTCGACCGCTTTATTTTTGGGCAAGCAGCGACGATTATCGCTAAAGATGTGGTTATAATCGCCATTGTTCAAGTTTTTGTTCTAGTGGTGTTAACTCTCTTTTTCAAAGAGTTCAAAAGTTCAACTTTTGACCCCCAAAGCACCACCGTAATGGGCTTTAACCAAAAAATTATTGATGCAATATTTGCAACTCTTTTAGTGGCCGTCATAGTGGTAGGACTTCAGACTGTAGGTGTTATTTTAATAAGTGCTCTCTTAATTACCCCAGCGGCTGCAGCTCGCCAGTGGACTCACTCGCTAAAAACCATGGTAATTACTTCAGCACTCTTTAGTGCCGTTTCAGGAATGGTAGGGAGTTTAATAAGTGCCTCCCGCAACAACTTACCAACTGGACCCATGATCGTGTTGGTCCTAACGGCTTTTCTGATAGTTTCATTCTTATTTGGCGCAAAACGTGGAATCGTCATTAAAAAGATTACGCTGATCAAAAGAGAACGCTCTTTTGACCAGAACCGGATCATGCTGGCTCTCGACAACTTAGCTCAATCTCATAGCGACAGCAGCTTACCCCACTCCAGCCAAACCATAGGCTTAATGGTGCAACAAGTACACGGCATAAAACGGATGTTAAACCATTTAACACAACAAGGACTCCTCTTACAACCAGAAGAGTCTTCTTATATTCTCAGCAAAGAAGGTGAGCTCTATGTTGAACGTCTAAAAAACGAAGGAGGGCTCTATGCAAAGTGAAATAATTATTATTGCAATTCTGGCCTCTTTAGCCTGCGTCATCCCGGGAGTATTCCTCTTGCTCAGAAAGATGGCTCTTATTAGCGATGCTATTAGCCACGCTATCTTACCCGGTATAGTCATTGGTTATCTTATTAAAGAATCGTTGAACACCCCTTACCCCATAATTGGGGCAGTTGTCTTTGCCATGATTATGGTGGTTACTAGTGAAGCACTACACCGCTCCAATCTGGTAAAACCCGATACAGCCATTGCAGTGGTCTTCCCTCCCCTCTTTTCTCTTGGCGTAATATTAGTCTCTTTATTAGCTAGTAATGTCCATCTCGACACCGATGCGGTCTTACTAGGTGAACTGGCGTTTGCCCCCCTCGATCGAATGATAGTTTTTGGTTCATCGGTTCCAAAAAGTTTGGTTAAAATGCTAATCATTGTTATTATAAACTTAGCGGTGGCTCTTTTTCTCTTTAAGGAGTTAAAAGTTTCCACTTTTGACCCTATTTTATCGAAATCTTTAGGTTTCCCCCCTACTCTTTTACACTACTTGCTCATGTTAATGACCAGTATCACAGCGGTAGGTGCCTTTGATTCAGTAGGAGCAGTTTTAGTCCTCGCCTTTATGATCACTCCAGCTGCTACAGCCCTCCTTTTAACCAGCTCGCTCTCCCTCATGATCGTGCTCTCTTTCGGCTTAGCTACCGCAAGTAGTGTTTTAGGAGTGTTATTAGCCTTGCGCCTTGATGCCGGCATTAGCGGAGCAATTTCAACGGTCATGGGTGGATTTTTTATCCTCGCTTATCTTTTCTCCCCCACGAGTGGAATGGTGACGAAAATGAGAAATAAAATGAGGATTAAAAATGAGTATGCCTTGAGCATTGTGATGTACCACCTTTTAAATCATAGCACAGCCCATGATATGGCAAGAGAGTGCTCCTTTGAACACTTGGCAGACCAATTTAGTTATCCTGAGCGTTATTTGAAAAAGATTGTAAACAAGGCCATTGAAAAGGGGTATGTGGAGGAGACTAATGCAGTGTTCCTGATTACCGAAAAAGGAAAGAATGAGGCCATCTTACGGACTGATTACTAGAAAAAGAATATTTGGAGAAAAAGGTGTCGATACTTTCAGATTATACTACAGAAAATTATCTCAAAGCAATCGTAAAACATGTCGCTAATCTCACTAAAAATAAGATCACTACAGGTGAATTAGCAGCCCTATTGGCAGTGACCTCAGGCACTGCGACAACCATGATAAAAAAATTAGAAAAAGTGGGCTATGTCACCTATGTTCCCCATCAAGGTTGCTCGCTAACTCTTAAAGGGGCTGAATATGGGTTGCGGATTTTGCGTCGGCACCGCTTACTTGAAACCTTTTTAGTTACCGTCCTCAATCTTGGGTGGACGATGGCCCATGAAGAAGCTGAAAAATTAGAACATTCAGCCTCCGATTTACTCATAGACTCCATCGCAGCCTTCCTTGGTCATCCCACTAAAGATCCCCGTGGAAATATAATCCCAACTA
>JAQVOO010000125.1 GCA_028702575.1 Sphaerochaetaceae bacterium | reverse complement strand
AGATTTTCAAATACAGAACGAGCACGATCGGGATCGAAGAAAATATAGGCCCGCTGTAACGAAGCAGGTTCAAATATAATCCGATCTTGGAAGGTATGTCGCAGAGATTCCAATAAGACTACAATGTTGATCTTTTCAGGGGTCCCCACCGGATTACGTAGGAAATCAGCAACTTTGTTAGTAAGATGAATTAATCGTTGGACCTCTTGGTCTACTACCATCAAGTCTTCTTTGGACGAAGCTGGTAACGTTTTCTTGAGTAACGCCATTTGCAATGTAATAGCACTTAAAGGATTCTTTATCTCATGCGCCAGTGTCCGCGCAGCTTCACCTAGATTAACAAGATTTTCCTGCTTGGCCAAAGTTTCACGATATTTACGGTTGCTGAGATAAATACTAAAAACCAGAAGATGGAAGGCCAACAGACCTAAAATAGCCACTCCGGTAAAAACACGTACCCATATAACTTTCTGGTAATATTGTTGACCATCAAATAGAATATAAAGCACATCGGGGAAAGTAAGCGGAGAGGGTAAAAACCCATCATCTTCGAGCATAATATCCCCAGTTTCCACCTCAATCGTGAGACGACTAAAACGGATATATTCAATCATACCAGTCTCTTTATTATAGGTGGCGACACCCTTGTTCCATTGACTAGTTGATTGGTTCCGCCAAATCTCATTAAATCGCTCAAGCGGGAGGGTATTGGGAACTGAACCAAGCCCTAGTCTCAATCTTCCTGAATTTGAATAGACACCCAGACCACGAATATTGCCCTCGCGCATGGCTCTCAAGGCCCTTGAATGTTCCTCCTGTAAGAGTAGCAATGCAGAAGAGGAAAAACCACGTTCAGCTTCAAATTGCATAAGGGTGTTTTCTTTTTCAATAATCATTTGTGAAAGGAATAAGACTAACGAGACGAGGAGGATAAAAAGGAAAACCAGACCTCCAATTACAAAAATCTGTTCTTTCCCTTCAACAAACGTCCAACGTCTCAGTTTACTCATAATTTAGAGCCTCTATGGGGTCAAGTTTCGAAGCTTTCATGGCAGGATACCATCCAAAAAACACTCCAACTAGCATGGAGAATCCAGCGGCAAATAGGAAAGAAGAATAGGAGATATAGAGGTTCCAACCGACAATATCAGCCACTAGCCAACTCAACCACGTGCCGAGTCCTATTCCGATTATACCACCGGAAACAGTTAGGACAATCGCTTCAGTGATAAATTGCCCCATAATAGTCCATGGAGAGGCCCCCATTGCTTTGCGCACTCCGATCTCACGGGTTCGTTCAGCTACCGATACCAACATTATATTCATAATACCAATTCCCCCAACCAATAAAGAGATGGCGGCTATAGCAGCTAAAAAAGAACTAAAGGTGCCAGTAATTTGCTCAGCCATTTCAGCTAGGCTCGCTGGTGAAAACAATCGATAGGCATCTGAACCAATCGTAGCATCGAGATAGGCGGTAATATTATCAGAGACAACTAAAGCATCGGCTCCTTCGGCCACTCGCACCACATATGACCCCACAATGGTTGGTTTCATGAAACGTTGAACATAGGTGTTATAAGGAATAAAAACACTCGAGTCGAATTGAAGATTAAAAGAAGCATCCTTAGGTTGCATAACTCCAATAACCTGATAACTTTTCGCTTGGGTGCGAAACAAACTCACATATTTCCCAACCGCATCACCATCAGGAAACAACTCTTCGGCAACACTAGCTCCTAACACTGCTACCTGTCGGTTAGCCATATTATCACTTAAGGTGAAAAAAGAGCCTTTTTCTGGAATATAATCAAGCACTTCAGCATACGTAGAGAGGACTCCTGTTACCGTTGCCGTGATCGACTTCTGTCCAATTCTAATAAGGGCAGAACTTGAGTTGACCGGCAACACTGTTTTGATATGAGGAACATTAGCCATGATCCGTTCACCAAAATTTTCGCTAAATTCATTTGAAGCTTTCTCTGAACGGATAGGAAAAATAGTGACCATCTCAAGACCACTTTCTACTATGGTATCGGTAATACTTTTCGTTGCACTTTGTCCTAACGTGAGAATTGCGATAACTGAAGCAACTCCAATGACAATTCCAAGCAAGGAGAGCAAGGTGCGCATCTTACTGGTCAGCATATCTTTAAAAGCGAGTTTAATATTTTCCCAGATCATCTAATCCTCCAAAAGGCCATCCCGAACTCGTATTTGGCGTCTGGCCATGCCCGCTATTTCATGGTCATGGGACACCACCACGACCGTGCGACCTTCGGCATTAAGCTCTTCAAAAAGCTCCATTATTTGGCGCCCAGTATGGGTATCGAGGGCCCCCGTAGGTTCATCAGCTAACAGGATCGAAGGATTGTTAACCAAGGCCCGAGCTACTGCAACTCGTTGCTTTTCCCCTCCTGAAAGTTCGTTTGGACGATGTTTTATTCTATCCCCTAGGCCGACGCGCTCTAAAGCGGAGCTAGCCCGTTCTTTCCGCTCCCTGATGCCAATCCCGGCATAGAGTAGAGGGGTCATTACATTCTCAAGAGCATTCATTCTGCCTAAGAGATTAAATTGCTGAAATACAAACCCTACTTTCTGATTGCGGATAAAGGCTAGTTCTGCTTCATTCATCCCCAAGGTTTCTTCCCCATCAATCTGAATAATCCCATCCGTGGGGGTATCCAAACAACCAATCAAGTTCATAAGAGTTGATTTACCCGAACCCGAAGGGCCCATGATAGCGGTAAATTCTCCTTCAGAAATCGATAAGGTAACCCCATCAAGTGCTTTTACAATAATTTCGCCCATAATAAAATAGCGTCGAACTTCATATAAACTTATAACTTCTTTTGCCATTATACTCTCTCTATTAAAATCTCATACCACCAGCACCAGCGCCACTACCAGGCACTCCACCACTAGGAAGCATAAAGTTTAGAGCATTGCTCGTAGCGGCTCCCAGAAAGATAGTATCGCCAGCTTTGAGGTTACCAGTAAGAATCTCACTCATCCCTTCTCCTAGATATTTAGTGGTTACTTCAACTGTCATTGGTGTACCATCAGCACCCTTTTTCCGAACTGTATCAGCTCCTCGGCGATTGGTTATAACGGCGGAAGTAGGAATAACGAGCATTTTCTTAACTTCATCGGCACTTATGGTCCCAGCAAAGGTAAACCCGGGAGCTAGGATTGTGGGTGGCTCTTCAATAACGATCTCAACATCTAGTACGCCAATTCCTTGATTTGTGGTACGACCGAGCATCGGGATATTGGTAACAGTAGCCACAATAGTTTGACCAGGTAAAGAATCAAAAGTTAAAACAGCCTCCATGCCGGTAGTGATGCTTTGAATATCGATCTCATCGATCTCCACAGTTGCTTTTAATTTACTACGATCAATAATAACCATTGCTTTATCACCAGCACTAAAGAAATCACCTTCATCAACGGTAACTGAAGCAACGACTCCATCAAAATTTGCATAGGCTTTAGTATAATCGAGACTATTCATCGCCATCGTCCGCTGCATCTCTAAAAGTTCCAACTTTCGCTTCGATCCCTCTAATTCAGCTTCTTCTATCATGGATTCGAAATTGGCTAAATTGTAAGCTTGGGAGGTATCATCAATAGTAGCTAACAAATCACCCTTTTTAACTTGATCCCCAGCTTTCACAAAAACACCAGTAACCGCACCAGTAGAGCGAAACACAACAACTTGTGTATCGTAGGCTTCCACATGTCCACTAAGATCAATAGTTTGTGAAAATTCAACCTCGCGGACTACCGTCGTTTGTTCAACCGCCGGATCGGCACTTGCCGTTGCTTTCCCTGCCCCAATGAAGGGGAGTTTTCCATTCGCCTTATAATACTGAAAACTATAAACTCCCAAGGCTACAATGCCTAAAATAATTAGCAACGTAATTATATTTTTAATACGCTTTTTTCGGCGCTTTTTCTTTAAACTTGTGCGCACTCGCTCTTCGGCACTTTGCTTAGTATTTTTATTATTATCATCCATAGTGCTCTTTTTCTCCTTACTTACAGTTGCAGAGCTTTAGCTCTATTTTCCAACATTAACGCCTCAAGTGCGTATCGTTTACCTTCATAATTAGTCAGTTCTACATCTAACCTAGCTTGGTCAACTTCAGCTTGGACCAGCAAACCTTTTTTAAAAGCTGTCAAAGCTTTTTCTAAAACTTGAGTTTTATAGATTACAGTTTGTTCAAACTGCTCCATTTCTAACTTATAACTTAAGATATCAGCTTCTAATTGGTTCGCCTTCATCTGATAGGTTAACATTGCTTCTTGATAAGCAATCTCCGCAATAGAAATGTCTTGTTCTAAAACTTGCATATTAAGCGCATCGCGGGCACTCGTGGCATTATTCTGCCAACTCCCACTTATGGTAAAAGAGGGAGTAACTTTTCCTGTCTTGGTAATCCCTAAGTTAACTCCAGTTCCTACCGAAAAGCTCTTATCAAAATATGTTGCATTGGCATTAACAGAATAATTTAAAGACTCTGTTGCACTCTTAGCGTAAGAAAGCCCCACGTTCCCACCAACAGTAAGACTCGGGACAGTTGCTGCAGGACTAGTAACCGCCTTACGTTGATCTAATGCCAATTCTTCCTTGGCAATCTCTAAATCCAACGCAGCTGAAATTACCGTTGCATCCCCCATAGGGAGATACTTGAAAGAGAGATCAGCTGCTCTAATCTTCTCTATAGATTGCCACTCCAACCCAGTAATTTGCTTAAACTGGCTTTTTGCAAGCTCCATTTTCTGAGCGGTACCAGCCTGTAAGTTTTTCAGGCGATTCATTTCCAGTTCCATATTTTGAAAAGCAATGGAATCTTCACTCATGGTTCTCAACTTTAGCGCATTGTCAATCTTAGTTTGTAAAACATAAAGATCTTTTTCTATATTCAACAAACTCATCTCATAACTAATTACTTCACTAATCTTAGCATATATCGAGGTTTCAAAATCATAGATGCGTTGCCGGTAACCCCGATCAATTTCTAGTCTCTGCTGAGCAGTCTTTAAATCGTTTAAAATATCGCCCGAATCTCCAAATTTAAATGTATGGCTCACACCCACGGCCGGACCAGTACTCCAATACCCATCACTTTGAAGAGTCTTGGAAATTGGCGTGTCTATGGTAATCTTGGTACCACTGTCATTAGGGAGAGTTATAACCACCTCGGGAGAGGCGATGAGACTCCATCGGTTATCCGGAGCTAGTATAGTTCCATAATTAGCCTCTTTAAAGGTCGCACTCCCTTCCACCGCAACTCCTGTGGTATTCTCTACTTCTTTTAAAGCGAGTGCCACATCGCTGTTTTTCTTGTTTAGTTCTATCAGCTGGATCGTACTGCTCTGCTTTTTGGCTTGGTTGATGACTGCATCTAAATCAGCTCCAGCCAATGGCACAAGCATAAGCAAACAGATACCAAGCAGAAATATTATTCGTTTCCCATTCATAAAAATCCCTTTTAATTCTAATATATTAATACATCCGTGCAGATTGCATGCCAAGAGAGGTTATCACCTCTAAAAACACACAATCTAAACAAAAACAGTAACCACACTCCTAATTGCACCAAACATCAGTGTGCAGACGATACCAATCAACGTTATGTGTGAAATATTTTCACACCCACTCTATGAAATCTATAGAAGGTGTTCGCCCCCGTCAACTACAATCGTCTGTCCCGTGATTGAATCGTTGCCAAAAAGAAAGAGGATTGCATTGATGACATCTTCAGCACTTGCAAGTTTTTGCATGGGAAGTCTCTTCTCAAGTTCATTAAAATAGCGTTGATCACTTTCATTGGCCGCAAGAACGGCTCCGGGAGCTACAGCGTTAACGCGCACAATTGGGGCTAAGGCAACACCTAGTACTCGTGTTTGTTCCTCCAAAGCTCCTTTTGCACAATAATAGGAGGGTCGGCTGGCAACTGGATGACGAACTCCAGTATCGCTGATATTAACGATGCAAGCTGGTATAGAAGATGTTAGCTTCTTCCTATACTCAAACAAATATTTAGATAGGAAAAACGGGGCTCGCACATGGAGTGATTG
>JAQVOO010000124.1:1642-6102 GCA_028702575.1 Sphaerochaetaceae bacterium | reverse complement strand
TTTTAAAAACAGCCCATAAATATAATGCTCGTATTGAAGTTAATACCGGCGGTATAGCCCGTGGGTCTGTTAAAGAGACCTACCCTTCTATGGAGATGATTAAAGAGTGCCATGAGTTAGGAATCCCGCTTACACTAACCTCCGATGCCCATCGAAGTTCTCACATAGATTATTATTTTGCGCAAGCTGATGACCAACTGGTCCAAGCGGGCTACCGTAGTTTAGATGTGCTCACCCACGGTATGTGGCAATCTGTTTCTATAGTATAATTTTTTAAACTAATATGACCTCGACCCCTTTTTTCGCTAGAATTGCCCGTTGAGGCTGAGGAAGGGTATCGGTAATAAAATAATCTACATCTTCCCAATCACATATATTAGCAATGAACATACGTTCAGACTTGGAAGAATCGGCTAAGAGAAATACTTTTGAGGCATTTTTAATCATGTGCTTTTTTGTTTCAGCTTCAATGATATTCGCACCGGTTATTCCGCGCTCAATTGAAAACCCTGAGGCTCCCAGAAACAACAAGTCGGCATGAATTTGATCAAAAACATAGGACGCACAATCGCCACTAAATGAGAGCGCTGATCTGTGTAAGATTCCCCCTGCTACTATCAACTCTATCGAAGGGGCTTCTATAAGTTCCTGAATCGCCAAAACAGAATTAGTTATTACGGTCAAAGACATGGCTCGCACCAGCTTGGCGAGATGAGCCGTAGTACTCCCTGAGTCAATAATAATATTCATGTCAGGTTTAATAAATTTGGCAGCTACTGTACTAATAGCATGTTTTTCAGTTTTATGCTCTTTTGAAGAGTCCATCAACATTCGAACTAATGCTAGATTCTCTGAAAGCATCGCCCCGCCATGGGTTCGCACTAACAGGCCTTTGCGTTCCAGATCATCCAAATCGGTTCGGACAGTAACTTTTGAAACTCCTAAGAGTTTGGTTAACTGACTTACTTCTACTAATTCTTGATTTTCAAGGAATTCTAATATCTTAAGTTTTCGTTGTACTGCATTCATATAGTATCAGAATCCCTTAGAGCACCAGTTTCACTATTTCGCTTCGGGGAAAATATCTGTAGCCGCTGGCATATCTACCATTAAATAGCAATCGTCATGCGTGCGTAAATAGGCACATGGATAAAGAGCCTCAATAGGAGCAGTTACTGCCATTTTAACAGCAGGTGCTTTTCTCTCATCTGGCACGGTACACACTATGCATTCGCTCTTTAAAATTTGTTGGATACTCATGGTAACTGCATGGGTAGGAACGGCATCAACCGATGGGAACCACCCTTCTCCTACTTGCTGTTTTCTGCAGGCAGTGTCGAGCTCAACCACCAAATAGGGGTCTTTAGTCTCTACGTTGGCTGGTGGATCATTAAAGGCAAGGTGTCCATTTTCACCAATTCCAATAAAGGCGACAGCAACTTTACGCTGTGCTATTAACTGAGAAACTCTTTTTACTTCAGCATCAAGATCCTTCTCATCGGCGTTGATATAATGAAAAGCTTTTAAAGCTGGCAATTTATTTGCAACGCGCTCTTTCAAATATTTACGAAAGCTAGCTGGATGAGAAATATCAAGTCCTACATATTCATCAAGATGGAATATTTCAACTCGACCCCAATCAATATCTGGTGCCTGTAAAAGAGCTTCCAACATGGTAAATTGACTTGCCCCAGTCGCTAGAATAATCGATACATCAGATTGTTTTTGCAAAGCTTGCCGAATCCTCTTTGCTCCTACCTCAGCTGCATGTAATCCTAAATCTTTCGCATCCTCATAAACACAAATTCGCATAATGCTCAATCCTCCTAAGATGTTTTAACTATTGTACCGTATTAAGCCAAAACAGTCTATAACACTTCCTTTCCTTTTCTTTCTTTTGTTTTCCTTTTAGCTTATATTGGTTTTAACACCTACATTATTTCTCATTTACGCCCATACACCCAGTCTTATAATCAACTTCATTTCTATTTTCTTAGACAAGGAGCTATAATTGAATCCAACACCTACAAGAATGCAAAATTGTGTTAACACAAGAAACACTAATTCGGACTTAGTGCTCATAAAGGTTATTGAGATCATGCAACTTGGCATGAGTCCGTTTATCTAAAAAGTTTGACTATGTATTTCCCCTAATTGTTCTTACAAATAAAGCCTTATTATGTTATAGTCATGGGTAACAATACGTAATAAGGATACCACTAAATGAACAAATTTGTTATTTTTGCATTTAACGGCAACCCAACTTGTTTTGTCCATGTCTTATTAAATGCTTTAGACATGCATGAAAAAGGGCTGGATGTGAAAGTTGTTTTAGAGGGTGAAGCGGTCACTCTCGTAAAACCTATGGTTGAATCAAAAAATCCTCTTTTTCAGAAAATCGTTGACCTAAAACTCATCGATTGCGTCTGTAAAGGATGCTCAGCAAAACTAAAAGTTTTAGAATATAATGAACAATCAGGACTTCCTGTTGGAGGAGAGATGAGTAACCACCCCTCCTTCTCTTCTTATACGCAAAAAGGATACACAATAATCACGTTGTAAAATCACCTTAATTCTCTTAAAACTGTAAAATCGCCTTAGTTCTCTTGAAACAGATGTACCACAACAGGAAGGTTAATATGAAACGTGTAAGAACGTTAGTAATTTTGCTTATAACGCTATTTTTTATTTGTACTGGACCTCTTTTTTCAGCTGTAAAGTTTTCATTAGCCCCTATTAATACTCTATTTAGAGAGTTTGCAAGTGACCCATTTGCCCCCATCACTAGTTTTCGTATCTTTTCAGTCAAAAATACAGAGGGGATCCCCAGTGGGGTATTGGTAGCTGAAGATAATGAATATAAAGAAATGCCTTTTGCAGAAGAAACCAATGGAGAGCATAATACATTTTATCATTTTAAAACCGGTGCGAATATTGGTTTGCTCCGCATTGAACTCGGGTTTTTCCAAATAGAAAGTTACATTCATGGGGGCCTTAACACTGTATTTGAATGTCATGGAGCAACTGATACGCTAGGATTTGACGGGCAATATGGGGCTGGAGTCACTATCAGGTTGTGGGATAAATTTGCTATGCGTGGTGGGCTTCACCACTTCTCAGGCCACTGGGGCGATGAAATATTAACACGAATAGATGGCGATATACGTAACATACGGCTCTTAGAATATACAAGAGATAATTCTTGGCTAGCCTCCCTCTCGTATGAACCTAACGAGAAATTCCGTTATTATACCTCAGTAGAACTCCCCCAATCCTCAGCTTGGATCCGACCTGGTGCCCATGTTCCATTTCATACGACAACACCAAATTCACCCGATAAAAATCAACATGATCATATTACAGGACAAGAAAACGTCAATACAACAATTACTTATCCTCAATCTTATAAAGCATTGCGAATACAAGCTGGTACTGAATTGCGACTACCTCTATTTTCTTTAGGTTCTCTTTTTCTTGCCACTGATATTCAACTTCATCAAGACGGAAAAACGAAACACCAAGTTAATAGCTACGATATTAATAATCCTTGGGAAGTTACCTGTACCATTGGTGGAGGATTAGAATTCAATCGGGGATTATTTAATCGTAAGTTTCGCTTAGAAGTTTATTATCATGATGGTAGGTTCCCCCTCCTCAACTATTTCTATAAACGAAGTCGGTATGTAACTCTCGGTTTGTCTGTTAGCGGTTAATACTTTATCAGTGGAGAATATATGAAAAAATTTACAGCTTTTGTGTTCTTAGTGCTTGTTGTGACCTTTCCCGTACTTGCAACAGATTCTTCGGTTGCTTCATTTCAGTGGTTTAATTCAAAATCACTGTATCGACAAAGCCCTACAGACATCTATAGTGGATTAAGTACCATTGAGATAATACTCTTACAAACAGGACAGCCTAGAAGTGTACGAGTGATGCCTAATGATGGAAGTAAGGTATATGAAGATATTGAGATTTTTACTACCGGACACTACGCAGATGAAAAACTCTATCTCCGTTTAAAAACAGGGATCGATGTTGGACTCTTAAGACTTTCTCTTTTTAAAAAGAACGTTCAATTAGAGCTCGCTTTCTCGGGTGCACTTAACGCAATTTTTCAAGGCTTCGGAGGTGCCGATAATCTTGGATTTGATGGAATATTCTTCTTTGGCCCCCAGATAAAATTGCTTGATCGAATCTCCCTTAAATGTGGACTTCAACACTATTCAGGCCATTATGGTGATGAAACAATAGAGAATTACCAAAGTACGAATAGTGAAATAAGACGCCCTATTGCCTTTACTCGTGACAATAATCTCTTTTTTGGCATACAAGTAGAACCTATTAAAAATTTATCTCTCCACTTTGAAGCTACTCGCCCGGGATTAAAAACATGGATGGAACCAGCTGTTCACATCCCCTCTTGGTCTTTGAAACCTTCATCCGGCGAACCTTTTCACGAG
>JAQVOO010000124.1:0-1542 GCA_028702575.1 Sphaerochaetaceae bacterium | reverse complement strand
ATTGATCTCATAATTTTTAATTATGAAAAACATAACCCAAAAGTTATGCAGAGAGTTCTTGATGCGCAAGTATCTGCTCTCCTTATCTTTGCATTTCAGTTAGATGAAACTGAACGCGAACTCCTTAAAAGACGCAATGTGCGTTACCTTTACATCGATTACCTCCACGCAAATGAACATTGCCTCTATACCGACAATATCTATGGGGGACGCTTGGCAGCCCGTTACCTACTAAGCAAAGGAGTTACTAAACCATGTTACGTCGGTGTAGATCCTCCTGCTCAGGCAAATATAGATCGTTACCAAGGCTTTTCGTTAGAATTGGCTAAGCACGGTTATCCACCGTGTCCAACCTTCGAGTGTGAACTTTCAGAAGAGGCCGGCTATGAAATAGGAAAAAAAATTTTAAACGCGGGTCAATTCGATGGTATTTTTGGCTATTGTGATGATATTGCAACTGGCATTATTCAAGCAGTCAGGGAGCAAAAAACAGCGCACCGAGTTGTGGGCTTTGATGGGGTGCGCACCACTAAATATTTAAACTTATCGACCATAAGTCAAGAACCTAGCAAAATTGGGACAAAGGCAGCGACTCTTATTGTTGAAATAATGAGAGCCAAAACAGAACCTTCACCAATAACCCATTGCTTAACACCAATTCTTATCGATCGGGACAGCTAAGGTAGATTATTGTAAATATCCTAACCACCGTTGTTGCCGTTCTATCATGACATCGACAAGCTCCCCCACTTGGTGATAGATGTGGATGGTAGGATTAGCCAATAAAGCCTGAATTACATACTCTTTCTTCTTTGTCATGACCGCTTCCACCGTTAAATCATATACTCCGCAGTAGTTTTGCAACAACGCTCCAAATCCTTTAGGATAGTTTGCAAAACCAATTGGCTTTAAGCCATCACGATAGATTTTTGCCGGTACCTCAACTGCAATTGAACTAGGCACAACCGGAAGCAAACCATCGTTCATAACATTCACTGCCGGCTCTTCATAACCACTATCAGTTAAAATACCTTCAATGATTAACACCATCCTCTCATCGCGGCGCAATTCAATCTTTGGCTTGATCTGGGCCAATTGCAGTTGGTACAAAGTATAGAAATCCTTAATCCCTTTGTGATCTACAACGTCACTAGCCCATTGAATATATTCACCGAAGTGACTATCAACCGTTACTGGCATGAGTTTATAAACCTCTAAAATCTCTTTAAACAACGTCCGATCAGCCCAACTCTTGGCACTGCGTTCAATATCAAGGATAGGGCGCTGCGTACTCCCCTCAGTTCGGGGGGCTTTCCCTGTCTTTCGCACATAGTTGAGAATATCCGAAAAACCGGGCTCTTTTTCAAAGAAAAGAGGTGCTTTAGCAAGAATATCGGGATAAGCATCTCGTTTTGAATCACGATAGTGTGCTTCAAGTAACACACTAAAATGATTCAAACCAGCTGAACGCAACACAAGATTTTCAAATGGTGTCTCTAAAATAGAGGGCAAATAACGTTCTAGGGAAAGTACTTCATGGCA
>JAQVOO010000123.1 GCA_028702575.1 Sphaerochaetaceae bacterium | reverse complement strand
AGTGCAGGCAACACAATCCAATACTTAGAGAGGTCTCTCCGAATCATTTTGTTGCCTGTTTCAAAGTCTAATACAACACGAGCATCCTTTCGCCCATGATACTTTAAAATACGACATCAACTTTGTTCAAGAAGTTCTTTGTTTTCAGTGCAACAGTTGTTCCATTACACATCCATCTGTTTCTGGGAATTCAAGTCCAAGAATGCGGGCGAGGGTTGGTGCTTCATCTATTATACGTCCGGATTTTAGCACAACACCGGAACGTATTGCAGGGCCGTAGGCGAGAAACACTGGCTGAGGCCCAACATTAGGATCATGGCCATGACTGGCTCTCTGATACCCCGGCTCCAGAGGCTCGGCTGGAGAGAATACAGGGTCTTTCCAGCTAGAAAAGAAAAGTGTTGTTTCGTCGCTCTCAATTACAAAAGAGAAGTCTCCCCACAGTCCGAAGCTTTCTTTTGCTTCCTGTGCGGTATAGACAGCTCCGATTCCCATATCACCTGAATGAGTCCATTGCATCAGCAGGTCATATACCTTTTGATAAAGCTGCATATCCGATACGTCTTTGAGATAAATCTGAGCACAGAAGTTTGCGCTCTTTGCCCAAACGTTCCAATCAAGGAAGTTTCCGTCCTTGTCGGTCTGGATGAGGCCTTCTGCCCTAAACAGTGCGTTTAAATTCATTTTGCGAGAATAGTTTATCTGCCCATGGTCACTCAGAACGACAAAATTTGTTTCTTCCAATACTCCCGCTTCTCTGCACGCATCAAAAAGCATCTGCAGGTAGCGCTCTGACTGTGCAACGCCCCCAGCAACCTTGTCATTATAGACACCATAACGATGACGGTAGTAATCAATCTGCCCGAGATGAAGCGTAAGCAAATGAGGCTTATAGGTTTCTATAATATCGCAAGCGAGAAGAATCTTCCCTTCGTCTGTAACAGGAGAGTCCCATGAGTCAAGTTTTGGGATCAGAGGGCGTACAATCCGGTCAAACAGTTCATCACTTGTACCAGCCCTCTTGTAGGCGGCCTCCAGCGTATCATCCTTTCCTTGCGCCCAATATTCTGCTACAAGATAATCCACGCTCTTGTGCGCGCCTGTTACTGGCCAAAAAATAGATGCAGTAGACAGCCCCGCTTCCTTGGCAATATCATGGAGATCTTTAACCTTCACAGGTTGATGAAACCAATACCAATCGCATTCCAGATTTCCTGGTATTGACGGTTCATTGTTAACTATACCGTGTCTCCCCGGCAAGACACCTGTGAGAATGCTGGTGTGTGCAGGATATGTTAACGAAGGGTAAATAGACTGCATGCGATTAACGCGGGAACCTTCTTTCCACAGTTTCCCAAAGTATGGTTTATCCGTCAGCAAATCTAAATCTTTATAAACCATGGCATCAAATGATACGACAATTAGACGTTTACTCTTCATTATATTCCCCTTAAAGCATTCCAGATATCTACTAACATTACATTATCACATTCTTAAAATTATTGCTTATAGAGCATTCTACAAAACTGAAAACAGTAATTTTCTAGATTTGGCTGGGTAATCGTCACCCGCTGATTATCATCTGCCTCTTCTTTTTGATGTGGATAGTGATGTTTAAAAGTCGCGGACACTGCGCTCCTAAAACATGTGAACCTTAGTGGCTCAACAAACCGGATTATATCATAGCAAAAATCCTCTGTCATGCCTAAAAATCCAGAAGAAATCCCGAATTACAAGGGTAATACAAATTCAATAAAGAATATGTTTGTAATGCTGAAATTTCGAAGAACGCTAGTTACACAAAAAGGGTAACACTTGGTATTCTGGGTTTTTACGAAGGTAGATATAGAATGGATTCTAACATATTGTAAAATAACAATATAAATTAGAACCTCTATAGAATATTTATGTTGTACGGTAGCTTTTATTTTTAGTTCCTGCTATTACTTTACGTAGAGAGGCCCTCGTGTACAGATTCGTATACAACTCTTATGCCAGCCATGACAATCGGAATGCATCGAAGGGCATCGGGAGACCTTTTTCCTCCTTTGAGTCTTTTAGCCATAATTTTCAGCTGAGCTCTGGTGTTCCCTATTTTTCCATCAGATTCTTTTGCAGTACTGATTTTCATCAGCGCAATCCTGAGCAAGGTCAGCATTATATTCTCAAACGGTGGTGAGATCGCCCTTCATGCGTAAGATATGGTCTATTACACTTTTCCCCTATACTATGATACCTGTAGTGTATGGGATGTAATATGAGGGGATTATTTATTTGCACTCTGGAGCAGATAGGGTCCTTTCCGAAGGATATCGACTGTTACTTTTTTGATTATGTGGTAGTACTCATTCACTAACGAAAGATTTGCCTGTTCAGGAAGCATGACATCCCACTCTTTTTCTGTAGTACACTATGCGGCGTTAATAAAAGGATGGTAATGTATCTTTCTTTGTATCTTTGTGGATCAATATTCCTTGCTTACTGCTTTAATTTAATGAATAATAGAAGGCAGGAGCTTTCGCTCGAGATGAAGTTAAAGAACATGCTGGTTTTGATGACGGCCGCCGAGATGGGCACTTTCGTGAAGCCCCTCTTCTGTGCGACCGACGATATATATTCTATTAAGGAAAAATAAGGAGTAAAAAGTGATTGTCAAAAACCCATTTGGTCCAACATATACTGATATTGTTTTGCCTGATCATACAAATGTTGTGGGAATGATTGAGCCTAAGCGCCTTGAAAACCCAAAGGAAGCCATTCGACGAGCGTTGAGGCATCCCATAAATTCGGAATCTTTACAAGTAATTGCACGTAAAAAAATGCAAGCATGTAAGAATGAATCGAATCGCGCAGCAACCGTGACGATAGTAATTTCTGACAATACTCGACCAGTTCCTTATAAGGGAGAGGAAGGAATTCTTCTCCCTGTGATAGAAGTATTGTTGCAGGAGGGGTATCAGGTGCAAGACATCTGTGTCCTCATTGCAACTGGTACTCACCGTGCAATGACTGCTGAAGAGATCAAAGATATGATCGATTCGAAGGTGTTGTCAATGGGGATTTCAGTGATTAATCATGAATGTACCGACGACTCTATGCTCACCTACCTTGGCAAAACCCAAAAGGGAACAAAGATTGAGATAAATTCCCTTTATATGCAAGCTGATCTCAAGATAGCCACGGGACTTGTGGAAAGTCATTTTATGGCTGGTGCTTCAGGTGGGAGAAAAGCTATATGTCCAGGATTAATAGGGGAACAGGGGACTTTTGTGTTTCATGGCGCTCCATTCATGACGCACGAGAATTCTCGGGACTTGAATCTCGCTGGGAATTTGGTACATGAGGAGGCCGTAGAGGTTGCTCGCATCGCAGGTATCGATTTTTTGGTCAACGTAACGTTAGACCATGAATTCCATTTGACTGGTGTTTTTACAGGGGATTTTATCACCGCTCACGAGGCTGCGGTCGTCCATATCAGCAAGAGTGTCAAGGTTCCAGCGAAGAAAGCCGATATCGTGGTTACCCATGCGGGATTCGTGGGGATTAACCATTACCAATGTGCCAAGAGTGCGGTTGCTAGCCTCGGTATTTTACGTAAGAACGGATATTTAGTGATTATTGCAGATACGACCGACAAGGGAAACGTTGTCGGTGGAATCAACTACAGGACAACGTTGGCGTTACTGACGCTTACAGGACCTGATAATTTTCTCAGGATGATCAATAGCAAAGATTGGACGTTCATTCCGGAGCAATGGCAGGTGCAGATGTGGACAAAGGTATTCCAAAGGATACCTATGGAACATCTCATTTTATATTCACCAAAACTAGATGCCCTTTGGTGGCCAGGTTTACCAGGCTTGGACGGATCAACTTTCCTAAGTGAAGATTTGAAAGACTCTCCGACTACCTTCAAAACAGTGGTAGCGCAGGCGCTATCTAGCATCGCTGAGCGTGAGAAGAAGGATTTGAAGTCTATGGATATTACATGGATTTCTGATGGACCGTATGTCATTCCTGAAGCGATCGAATAGTTTTTTTGATTGCATTGCTCTGCGATTCTATGTTTGCCTATTTAGGGCCATAAGCTTCCGATCTTTTTTTCTGATACTCCTTGCAGACAAACTAGAGCAATGGTATCATAATCTGAAATCAATACAGAGAAATTACTAATTAATGTGGAGGTGTATATGGAACTGAAAGGATCTAAAACTGAGAAGAATTTGTTAGAAGCATTTGCCGGAGAGTCAATGGCTCGTAATAAATATACCTTCTGGGCAAGCAAAGCCCGCAAAGAAGGATATGTGCAAATCGCAAAACTTTTTGAAGAGACAGCCGATAATGAGAGAATGCATGCCAAATTGTGGTTTAAAGCATTGCAGGAGAGTGGTGATATCGGTGAAACCGCAGCCAACCTGAAAGATGCAGCTGCTGGTGAACATTATGAATGGACCGAGATGTATGCTAATTTTGCCAAAGATGCACGTGAAGAAGGATTTAAGAAAATAGCAGCTTTGTTTGAAGGTGTTGCTAAAATTGAGAAAGAGCACGAAGCTCGTTATCTTAAATTATTAAGCAATTTGGAAGAGGGGATTGTCTTCTCACGTGATGGTGAACAGATCTGGAAATGTGATGTTTGTGGTCATATCCATGTTGGGAAAAAGGCACCAGAAATTTGTCCTGTATGTGCCCATCCTAAAGCCCACTTTGAGATTGCAGCACGTAATTATTAATTCTACTGAATTAGAATAAGTAAATCCAAGCAGACGGCTAACATTAGCCGTCTGTCTTAGGTTAATGAGGGTTGGAAGAAATTTAGTTACGCTAATGATGCAATAAATTCTAGGCGTTCAATTATAGGGAGTTTTTGGGTACAGAGGGTTTCACATTGCCCACAGGCTGTACATTTGGCAGCCAAAGCTGGATCGATACCCCAATGATTCTTTAACCGTGATGTAATTTGCTTGGCATCACCTTTACTCAGGATATACATGTTATAAGAATCGAGTAATTGAGGGATAGGAATCCCTTCGGGGCAGGAGTCACAGTAGGCACAAGTTGTGCAGAGCGTATTCAATTCTGAAGAGAGGTTTTTAGCCATCTCTTCTAAATATCCTGCAGATGCTACTTGTAGATTCTCAGCAGCTAAGACGTTTTCTTCTACTTCTTCCACTGTCGAGAAGCCTGAGATAGCTAAGGTAGCTTTATTTTGAGAGAGGATAAATTTAAGGGCTGAAACAGCGATTGAGTCTTCTCCTTGTTTTAAGAAAGAAAAGTATTCGGGGTGGGCTGGAATAATTCCCCCACCTAAAGGATTCATAATTACAATACCCAAACCAGCATCGTGACAAGCGTCTATTCCTTTTTGGCGATATGCAAAATTGATGGCATTATAACCAAGAGTGACTCCCTCAAAAACACCATCGTGGGCTATTGTGGCAATATCATCCCCGTTTAGGTGGGTGCTAAAGCAAATATGGTCAATGAGACCCTCTTTTTGAGCTGCCAGAGCCCCTTCATAGACACCACCTTTTTTGAGGAATTCATGGTAATCGTCTAAGGTTATAATAGACCACATGTGATAAAAATTAATCTTATTAACACCGAGACGTTGTAGTGACTGATCAATCATCTTACGTGCACCACTGCTCGTTCGGGCATTCCAAAGACCGCATTTAGTCGAGACATAAAATGTGGCTGGATCCATGGTTTTAAAGGCTTCCCCGAAGATTTTTTCACTGGCATTATCGCAATAACTTGGTGCAGTATCGAAATAATTGATCCCTAGTTCATGTGCTCTGTGTACAATAGCAACAGCACTACTGTAATCACCCTGAGCATAGTCTTCTTTACGAAAGCGCATGCCTCCAAAGCCAATTACCGATACCGATTTACCTGTTTTCCCAAATGGTCTGTAGAGCATGTTAATTCCTTTCTATGTCTAAGGTGAAAGAGGGGAACGAGTCTCCCCTCTGTTAGTTACAGTGTCGTTTATCGCTGATAGGCACTCCATGGTTTTAATTATAGCACAGCACTCCTTAAATGAACAAGTTAACTCCACTTTCAGAAGCTGCTTCCATATAGGTTGCTACTCCACCAATTTCAACTCCTTCAAGTAATTCTACATCTGGGATTCCCAT
>JAQVOO010000122.1 GCA_028702575.1 Sphaerochaetaceae bacterium | reverse complement strand
GTTTTTTCTTTCTCAACATCTAGAGGGCGGTTCTTAATACAAAAATTTATTTCAAGGGCTTTGCGCAAAGGAATCTCTTCTGAACATAAATCGAGAAACTCAGCCAATTCTGGGTGCAAATCGCGTTTACGAAAGACAGCATTGTCCCATTCATGAAAATAATCTACATACCGATCTATGGCAATGTCTATAATAACCCTTTGGGTCTCTGGATTGACTCGATATAAGGGGAAATTATGTTCAAAGCCACGTTTCATCACTTACCTCTATATGTATTCATTTCGATCTGTTCATCCCAGGTAAAACTACTAGAACATACTCTTACAAGCTGGTGTTAGGCTACTAAAAGATAGCAAATTAGTGAACAATAACCTAGATATTGGCAAATTATAACATGGATTTGTAAAAATCTGGGCGACGATCTTGTTTCACTGGAAAGTCTTTTTGCACTCTCTTAACCGCGCCTAGATCTATTTCATATAAAGCAAACTCTTTTGTTTGTTCAAGTGGAAGTAAAAGTGCTCCCAAAGGGCTATAGATGTGAGAACTTAGATCGTATTTCAACTTTTCTCCATCGATACCAGTGCGGTTCACCCCTACCATATATACTTGGTTTTCAATTGCACGGGCTTGTAATAAAACCTGCCAATGCAACAACCTTTTTACTGGCCAATTGGCAATGGTGATAATTATTTCACACTTCTTTGACAACGCCTGATACAGCTCAGGAAAGCGTAAATCATAACAGATCGTCAACCCCACAGAAGCACCTTGCAAGTTACATAGTCCTAGAGCATCTCCTTTTTCAAATAGCTGGTCTTCTCCAACATAGCTAAATGGATGGGCTTTGGTGTAGGAGGCAAGAACTTCTCCCTGCGCATCGATCAAAGCAACTTTATTTTGAGCTCTGCTGTGGTCACAATTCCAAACGACATACCCCATAACAATGGCAATGGCATAAGTTTTAGCCTGAGTAGAAAACCACATGAGCGCAGGAGGGGCATGTTGTTCTTCAGCTATTAAGGTTGTTTGCATGGAAAAACCAGTGAGAGTCATTTCCGGAAATATGACGATATCAGCACCAGTGGTAGCTGCTTGTTGGATAAATCTGGCACAGCGGATTTTGTTGGCTTCTTTGTCTTGCCATACTTGATCTAGCGAAATCAACGCAATTTTCATCAAAGAATCTCCTCTAGATACCATACAGTATATCTACTACTTTCAATCAGATGAAAAAAATGGGAAGCAGCTTTGCACCACCTCCCAAATAATTTTTTATCAGTAAGCCCTATAGCAAGGACTTAGCAGCAGCATACACCGCATCAGTGGTAATACCGAAATACTCATATAGATCCTCTGCAGGAGCTGAGTCGCCAAAACTACGCATACCAATAATTTTACCCTCTAATCCTACATATTTATACCAATAATCAGCGATAGCAGCCTCAACTGCAACTCGTTTGGTAATCTTTGCTGGTAAAACTGATTGGCGATATTGATCCGATTGTTTTTCGAAAACTTCACAGGAAGGTAGTGAGACCACTCGTACTGCAACGCCATCAGATGCTAGGCGCTTCGCAGCGTCCATCGCTATGGAGACTTCACTTCCAGTTGCAATCACTATGACTTCTGGCTTTGCAGAACTCTCCCAGAGGATATACCCACCCTTTTCAATTGCTTTGACCTGTTCAGGGGTTCTTTTTTGCGGTATTAAGTTTTGACGACTGAGCATCAGTGCTACGGGACCATCTTTCCTTAATACGGCCCGTTTCCATGCAACTGCAGTTTCAACTGCATCAGCTGGGCGCCAAGACTCCATGTTTGGTGTTATGCGCAACATAGCCGGCTGTTCAACCGGTTGGTGGGTAGGTCCATCTTCCCCTAATCCAATAGAATCATGCGTATAGATAAAGACAACATGTAAGCCCATCAAAGCTGCCATTCTGACCGCATTGCGAGCATATTCCATAAAGATTAAGAAAGTAGCGGCGTATGGGAGGAAACCACCATGCAATGCTATTCCATTCGAAATTGCTGACATAGCAAATTCTCGTACGCCAAAATGAAGATAGTTACCTGAGGCATCATCCCCGGTAATCGCTTTAGATCCATCCCATATAGTTAGGTTAGAGGGGGCTAAGTCAGCTGAACCACCAATTAAGCCAGGAAGATCGGGACCAATATGGTTCAAGACCATCTGTGAGGCTTTTCGTGAGGCAACTTTTATACCTTCAGCTTGCCATTGGGCTGTGAGTGCATCGAACTTCTCTTCCCATCCCTCAGGGACATCACCTGCTAAACGATTAGTGAACTCAGCTGCCTCGACCGGATATTTTTTGGCATAAGCGGCAAAAAGTTTCTCCCATTCAGCTTCATACGTAGCACCTTTAGCTGTGCAATCCCAAGCTTCATAGATTTCTTTTGGTATAAAGAATGGTTCATCATATTCCCACCCGAGTGCTTCACGGGTTAGTTTGATCTCTTCGACTCCCAAGGGAGCACCATGGCTAGCTCCTGTTCCAGCTTTATGGGGTGAACCGAAACCAATGGTTGTACGGCAACAGATAAGAGAGGGTTTATCAGTAACAGTCTTGGCTTCTTTCAAAGCCGCTGCCACGGCCTCATCATCGTGGCCATCGACTCCTCGCACAACGTGCCAGCCATAGGCTTCAAAGCGCTTAGCAGTATCGTCAGTCAACCAGAGATCAACGTCACCGTCAATTGAAATCTTATTATCATCGTAGAAGGCTATTAATTTGCCAAGTTTCCAAGTCCCAGCCAAGGAGGCTGCTTCATGGGAAATTCCTTCCATCATACATCCATCACCCATGAAGGTGTACGTATAATGGTCAACAATAGGAAAGCCTTCTTTATTATACTGCGTAGCAAGAATCTTTTCGGCTGTTGCCATACCGACGGCATTAGCAAAACCTTGACCTAATGGTCCTGTCGTTGTTTCCACTCCAGGGGTTATCTTATACTCTGGGTGCCCCGGTGTCTTGGAATGGAGTTGACGAAAATCTTTAAGCTCTGCTAGTGGTAAATCATAACCACTGAGATGGAGTAGAGAATAAATAAGCATTGATCCATGCCCATTTGAGAGGATGAACCGATCTCTATTTGCCCATTGCGGGTTCTTCGGATTGTGGCGCATATTCTGCCGCCAAACGACTTGAGCGATATCAGCCATCCCCATTGGAGCCCCAGGGTGCCCTGAATTGGCCTTTTGCACACCGTCCATACTAAGAATTCGCAAAGCGTCCGCTAATTTCCTGTTATCCATCTGTTTTCTCCCATATCTAGTGGTTATATTTTCCAGATATACCCTCTTAATGGGCATACCTATCACATATAGTGTATCTAGTGGGACTCTGAAGGTCAACAACATTGCTGTGGATGTCAGGCAATTCAACTGGTTGCATTTAAAGGAAAAGTATTTGCCACTTGCAATAATGTTTAAAATTTTTATGGGGGACGAATGTATTAAAGCTATCCAAAAAATTCCCTGTAACTTATATGTTGGTTTAACTTTATTAAAACGGAAAGAGCTATCACTTACTTAGAAATCGAACAGCTCTGGCAGGCATTAAATTTTGATAATCCAAATTAGAAAAACCGGCAAGGACACCGCAAGATACTTACAACCAAGTATCTTCTTCAGTATTTGTTTATAATTTCGCCAAACTTCCCAATCAATGTTTTAATTACTCATAAGCTATTTGCCAGCTACCACTTCGGTGATAACTAACAGCTCCATTGAGTTCTAAATCTATTAAGAGGGGGAGTAGCTTTGATTCTTTTAATTGCAGAGCTGCGGCAAGCTCTTTTGTTGGTAAAGGAGTGTATTGGAGTAGATCAGCAATGAGAGTACAGAGTCGTTCATTCTCTGAACCGATTGGTGCAGAGGTCTTTACTCTAGATTGCGGATGGTAGGAAAATATTCTCCGTAACAGTTGCGGTGTACGTTCACTAGTTCCATTACATGTATCTCTTTCTCCTTTTTCAAAAAGCATATACACTGGCCGCTTATACTCTAATGCGGCATGCACAATTGAGCGAGAAATACTCTGGGATTGACCACCAATTGTGACCACTTCATCAGACCACATGGCAATATTTCGATTACGCTTAAAAGATCGAACTACTGTGGGACTTATACCAACAGCATATTCACTTAAAAGAGCTCCTTTTTTGGTCACGCTCTCTAATAACGGCCAAGCTTCTAAAGGATAACAGTGATCTAGTCCACCTCCGCTGAAGGCGTAGACTACCTGTTCTTCACCCACAATTTGATGCAGATCCTCTCTTGAAGTTCCAAATGAAACACCTGTAGCGAATGCAAAACCACGGGATCGATAATAGCGACAAATAGCCTTATAATTTTCATTCTGTTCCTTGGCTGAACCAGAGAGCCCAACGATAGGAACTTCAGGATTATGTAACTGCCCACGATAGTAGTACACCAGTGGTGCATACCGGTCTTCCTTGGCAACTGCGCGATAGTATGGCGATTGGTAAGTGAGTACTTTTATATTGAGCCGTTGATGCAACTTCATGATCTCCTCTACCCGAGTTATTTGTGAAGTCCGCATGGAGGTATAGGAAAAAGGATTTCCAGGTTGGGCAAAGGTTCTCGCTGTACGCAAAGTTTCTGGTAAAATTTCATCTGCGGATAGCGCTAAAGCTTCTCGTAAATCGTGATCTGTAGCTTCAAATATGGCTTGTGGTGTTCCAAAATATGTGAGTAGTTTCTTCTTCTGCGTTATTTTCACTCCTTGTAATTCATGTAACCAAACCCAGTAAATTTCTTCTTCTTTTCGTTCCTTGGCATATGAAAGGCAGCTCCCTACTGCCACTAAATCATTCCTTCGAACTAATATTGCCACGAAATTGTCCTCCTACACCAACAACCGGTACACAAATTGTTTTGCTTCAGATTATTTGAACTGGACAAAGATAATCCATTTAGTCATAGTAGGAAGAAAGGAAATATGTATGTGGAGAAGAAAACAGACCGCACCTATCGAATCAAAATTAAAAGATATTCCATTCATTAAGGTTGCAGGAGAGCCTTCCGATAAACCGCTTACCCTCTTTGCCTTAAGCACCTGTGGTTTTTGCAGAAGAGCCATTGCATTTCTACAAGACCATAATATAGCCTATCAATATGTTTATATGGATCAATTGCCAAGGGAACAACAGGATATCATCCGCTCTTATGTTAAGAAATCTTATCGTGTGTCTCTTTCATTCCCCTTTCTATGCTTAGGTGAAGCGGACTATCTTTCGGGATTTATCAAAGTAGCTTGGGAAAAGGAGCTTATAAATGAATAAAAAAAGAGAGTTAGATGTCAATGCGTTTGTGCAGCGGACAGCTAAGGTCTATGGATGGGAAGTCCAGCCAGATAAAACTTTTTTAGATGAGCTAGTAGAAGGATTGGAAAAAAACTTAGAGCGTCTCGGGTATCTCCAGTGCCCTTGCCGCCTCTCCTGGGACGACAGAACCAAGGATAGAGATATTATTTGCCCGTGTACCTATGCAGCTGCTGATATTGACGAATATGGTCACTGCTTTTGCGCACTATTTTGCTCATCTGAATTTATCAAAAAAGGCTTGGAACCTACCAGTATCCCCGAACGGAGACCTGAACACCTCTACCCCTGATACTCTACCAGTCGGGGCCGTTAAAATAGATACTACCCTGAGGAAGCTCCTGTAGGCGTATAGGTTTGAAATATAATAAATCGTGTTTAAATTCTCGTCTAGATTTTTCTCCATTTTCAGTGGTGACCCAGATACTAGTCTCGGGTACAGCAACCCAACCAAGGTCTGTATAGAGTTTTGCCACATGTGGTCGACAAAATAATAACCCAAAATCTAATTCCTGTTGGAAGGCTTCCTCCTCTACTTTTTGTAACAAGGTTTTCGCAATGCCAAGATTCCGCAAAGCTTCTACCACATATACATTTTGAATACCAAAGATGACATACGAGGTATTAGCGATGGTTATAGTACGCTCGATGACACCACAATGAGCAACAGGATCATCTGATGAATCAAGGACCACTACGCTCCAATGAGGAAACGACCCTTTCCACCCTCTTGAATGCTTGAAGTACCAAGCACTATGAGGAAAACAGA
>JAQVOO010000121.1 GCA_028702575.1 Sphaerochaetaceae bacterium | reverse complement strand
CCTTCATATCCCATCCGAGCTTCGTTAGGGTTTAATTTTGATGATCTGGTGCAACACTTAGCCGGAGAGATCGGCTTTAATGCTATTGAGATGGAGTTAACTATCGGAATGGGCCTGCAATATTAAAAGTGCAAGGCATAAGAAGCACCAATAATTACCTGATTATCTCCAGTATATGCAGGGGTCCACCTGTTAGACCGGTAATAACGTCCATAGACTTGCAATCTAGTACCAGGGATTTGTACAGCACCACCTAAGCCAATAATAAATGAATATTCAGGATTCTCTCCCGATGGAGAAGGGGTATTTATTTCTGTAGCTGGCAATAGGTCTACCTGCTGTGTTTTACCCTCCTCAATCTTTAAACCTTTTTCCCCTTGTGCAATAAAACGCATACTCCCTGATACACTAAAGTTATGTACATGAGCCAAAGAGATAGCAGTTGCAAGAACAATAGAATCGGGGCCATAGGTATAACCTAACCAGGATACACCACTTTTGCCATCTGCCATGCTTACTGCATGGACAAAATCTAAGTTGTACTCAGTATTTTCATTAGTAGGATCATAGTTATGGGTGTTGTCTCCAGCTCTCAAATATAAATAAGGTGATGTATACACTCCTTCAAGGTACCCAGTAATATTCCAGTTATTTTTTTGAGCTTGGTAGCTTACTCCTAATAAACCACCGTATGCATTAGGAGGAATATTACCTGAGGTATCTTGTTCTCCGGCAGTTTGCCATTGATCAAGCATGAATTGTGCATTAAGGAACCAAGAGGGGGCCAAAGTGCATTCAACCTCCAATCCCATACTATTATTTACTTCACCGAAGTTTTGCAGGTTGTGGAGGAACATAAAGGGGTTAAACATTCTCAAATCTGCTCTGCTGGTATAAAATAGAGTCCCCTCGGTTAGTGCTACGCGTAAGGATGGTAGAATATCTATTTCAATGCGGTGTGAGAAATAGATTCTAGAACGTGAATCATGAAATAAGGTGTGCCAAGGCCCCGCTGAGTTATTATGATGAGGGTAGGTGGCTTCACCTAATTCTCCATCATGGCCTTGACTTTTCAAGTAGCCAGTAACCAATTCATTCATAGGGAGAGCTAGAAATGAATACTTTACTTTTTTATTATTCAGTGAAAGTTGCAGGAAATCATGGTATGGTGCTTGATCTCCGAGCATAAGGTTACCGGTATTTCCTCTACCATAGGCAATGGTGTCTCGGCCAAAGATGAGCGAGTACCAACGAGTACTTACACCGATGAAGGCAGTATGGGGAACGCTGTTTTGAACAGAAGATGCGAGAGATTTTCCAGTGAGAATCCATGGATTGTTAGTTGAAAAGCCTTGAAAATCATCTTCTCTAAACCCATCTTGTATAGCATAAGAAAAGATTCCATAGGCATGTGCTCCAAATACAGAATTAACCTCTCCATATAATAGGGGGAGTCTAACGTTATAACCCTCTGCCCAATTATAGGAGGCATAGTCTGAATTGGTGTTTAGATATACTTCTTGAGCAAGAGAGATAGTAATTCCCCATGATTTCCCTTCAGATAATGTAGCGGCAACCTGGTCATAGAGATTCTGGTTTACTTTAGAGAGCTTTTCCCTATTGATTTTCTCTAAATGATTTTGCACCTCATAGCCCGATAAAGGACCAGCTGAAGATTGCGGATTTATACCACTAGCTATACTGAGTTCTTGTAATGAAATAAGTAGAGGGTCATGTACCTCATAGATCTTTGCTAGCGGACTGGCAAAAAGTGATGATGCAATCAAGATGATATTAAAAATAGCTATTATTCGTTTCATTATGTATCCTTCCTTTATCTCCAGATCGACACTCCTAATTGTAACGCATGTGTATGGGAGGGATTAGACCATGGACCGGTTACCTCATATGCGATTGGATGGTAATGAGGAAGTTCTGGATCAGTGGGAGTTGGTGTGCTTCCCGAAGAGGGCTTGTCATCTGTTTTAAACTCCCACCATTCTACTGGTTGGGGTGTTCCTCGATTAGTCTGCAGGGTGTACATATAAGTTGCTTTGATGGTAATCGGGTAGGAATCAAAGGTTTTGGCGACTGTGAAATCTAGGCCTAATGTCTTTTCAAATAAATTCTCTGTGAATTTTTTATCTTCATATTCACTAGTTGCAGAATACACCATATATTTATCGATATTAAATCCGTATTGTCCACTACGCCTTTGGTATTTAGCAGTGAGGCTTGTTCGCCATCCTTGGGGGAGGCCTACGTCAAAGGTAACTAAAAATTCATCCGAATTAGGCCGTAGGGGATACCCTATGTTTTGTCCTTTATTGACATACCACAAGTCATAATATGACGTGTCTTCTGCTTCAGTTTTATCGTAATCACGGTTCATCGGATAATGGGTATAAAAGAATGGCGCGAGGTAGGTGTATTGAAAAGTGAATTTTGAAAATTGGCCAATGGGAAGGTGGACGTCAATACCGCCTTGCATGCTGAGGATATTGCGAGGAGCAATGAAGAATCTTGCTGGAGATATTTCATGCATCTCACTCGTTGCGGCAGTTCCGTATAAACGAAGTATTCCAGGTAATCTCCATTGAAAGTCTATCCCAGCTAACATGTTATCGAAATCACCGAGCAGGTTTTGTTCGAACATTAAAATAGTGACGGGGTTTAAATACCCTATTTCAAATCGTTTCTTATATAAAACTGATTCATAAATCCCTAAAGAAATGTTCCAGGGGATTTTGACCTCTACACGGTGAGCACTCAGGTTATTTTCGAGCCGAGTTCCTTGCTGGCCATCAGAGAAATAATATTCGTTGTAATAAGCTGTATTAGCTGGTGTTAGTAGGATACCTGTAGGCCAAAATTTACCTAAGCTACCTGCAATAAAATTGTATTGAAACCATGAAGAGAAATTTACGGCTAATTCAATGCCATTAAAGGAACTTGCTGAGCCTGCTAGCATAAAGTTGTTTTGGCCAACCCCCCAATCACGTTTAATTGAGCCAAACCGGAGCTGAATATTACTATCTTGAAAAGACATCGCTAGCTCGGGGTGCATATCGAGGCCGATGTATAAGAGGTGTTCTCCTCCTCTATCCCAAAACTCATCGTATTCTCCTTCCGTGGGAACCGTGAAATCGTTGGGGAGGAACAAGTGAGGTTCTATTTGGTCAAAGCGTAACCCAAAGTCCATGTTGAATGAGATAGATTGGAGAATATCTCCTTTGAAATAGGCGCGAGCAACATTTCTTGAGTCAAATAAGTCTGTGTTATGCAGACCTTGAGCAAATTCAAACTCAAAATTTGCCCCAAAGGCAACCCCTATACCTACTTCTTCCCAGTAGGTAGCATACGCTCCTGTTTTTAAGAGGTTGGTTGGTGAGTATGGTTGAGTGTATTCGTTAGTTAATTCTTTGATTGTTTGTCTAATTTCTTCGGCTTCACCCTCGTTTACCATATTGCTTTCTAAAATAATTTGAAGGTTTTCAATGATCACCGATTTAGGATAGGGCTTGACCGTTGCCATTGGTTTTATAATCCCTCGCAACTCTGCCGATGCTATGACATCATAAGCACGATGTGTTAATGGAACCGAGATGTGTTGGGCTGAAAATAGGGAAACTGAAAGAAGAAGAGTAATGAACACTACTGAGAACAGTTTTTTCATGTGGAAAACTCCTTAGTTAATAGTCTATCTGCTGTTCATGATAACTATGAATGTACCATTTATTATTGTCAAGTGAAGTGAGGAATTACTATTTCAATAGAGTGGTATGTGTTATGGTATTACATATTATATTTTGCAAGTTAGGGGTATGCATGTGGAGAAAATTAAGACAAAAATTGGGCTACCAGCAGTACAAGCACTTGAATTACAAATTCTTAAGGTCTTTGCAGAAATCTGTGACAAGGAAAATATTCCCTATTATTTAGCAAGTGGTACTTTGTTGGGAGCTGTTCGCCACCAAGGGTTTATCCCTTGGGATGATGACACCGATGTTTTGGTACCAAGAAAAGAATATAATCGTCTCATAGAATTCCTGGAAGCAGGGGTGCTTCCCCCAGAGTATAGCTACATGACAATGTCCAATAAAAAACAATTCTTGCCCTATGTGAAGATTTTTTATACCAATAGTTTGGTGGTAGAAAAACGTCTAGAAGAACCCTACAACCAGACTAAGATTTGGTTAGATGTATTTCCTATGGATGGGCTGCCAAATTCTGCAAAGGGGATAGCTTTTACCTACTTTATTCAACGACAACTGAGAAATCTGTTATATACAGTAATTACAAAAACTTCCTGTTTATCAGGGTTTGAGAAGATTGGTACAATTCTCCTTAAACCGTTTACAAAACTCATTGGTGCGCATCAGATTGCTTCTTGGATCGATTCCTTTGCTCAAAGATATGACTTCGAAACTTCAGAAATGGTAGGGAATGTAGTGTTTGGCGGTGGTCCAAACGAAGCGATTGAGCGTGCTGATTATATTCCCATGGTCGACCTGCAATTTGGTGATGCCAAATTTCATTGCCCTGCTTGTTACGATAAACACTTAAGGAATCTATATAACGATTATAATCAGCTTCCCCCGCCTGAAGATCGTAACTCTCATTTGGGAGAAGAGTATTTTATCTTTGAATAAGAAACCCTCTCCTAGAAGGTTATCTTTGGTTTAATTGTAGTGATGGGTAAAGTATGATATCGTCTCGTACAAGGAAGTGCTGTGTGAGTGAGTCTATAAAAATATTACAGGTGTTAGGTGATTTAGATCCGGGTGGCACGGAGGTTATGATTATGAACCTCTACCGCTATATAGATCGGACTAAAGTCCAATTTGATTTTATAATTCATATGCAAGAACAATGCTATTTTAAAACTGAAATAGAACAACTTGGTGGGCATGTATATCATGTGCCTCGTTTTTATGGGTTTAATATTATCCAATACAGAAAAGCATGGAAAGAGTTTTTTGCTTTACATCGGGATTATAAAGCAGTTCATGGTCATGTGGGAAGCTCAGCAGCTATTTATTTAAAGATTGCCAAGCAGTTACATATTACAACAATCGCCCATAGTCATGGAGCAAAGGCTGCTCCTAACTTTAAAGGATTTATCTATAGCCTCTTTGCCTATCCAACTAGATATATTGCTGATAGGTTCTTTGGTTGTTCCTACGTGGCAGGTACGTATCGGTACGGGAAGAAAATTGTTAATTCAAGTCGGTTTAGCGTAATAAAGAATGCGATTGAAGTCGAAAGGTTTAACTTTGAAGAACATATCCGAGATAAGGTTCGTGTTAATTTAGGTGTAACAAATAAGTTTGTAGTAGGCCACGTCGGGCGGTTTGATCCACTAAAAAATCATCCCTTTCTTCTCAAAATCTTCAAAGAAGTACTCACGCTCCACCCAGATTCTCTATTATTATTAGTAGGGGATGGGCCAGAAAGAGCGAAGATTGAAAAAGAGATTATAGCATTGGGTCTGCAAGAAGCGGTACTTTTGCTTGGAACGCGTTTAGATGTGCCTGAACTACTCCAAGCCATGGATGTTTTTGTATTCCCTTCAATATCTGAAGGGTTAGGGATTGGATTGATTGAGGCCCAAGCGACCGGCTTGCCATGCATTACTTCAACAGTAGTTCCGCATGAGGTGAAAATCACCGATCTAGTGGAATTCCTCCCGCTAGAAATGTCTGCCATAAAGTGGGCTAAGAGAGTTTTATCTACGCAGAAAGAGGTTGTGCGAGTTAATCGTCATCAAGAGATAATAGAAAATGGGTATGATATTAAAACGTCAGTTCTGAAATTAGAGAAGTTCTATAGAGATTTAAATGTGCAATGAGGAGTGATAATTTACTATGCTGATATAATTTAAATCTATTATGTTGACCACAAAGAGCTTTAGGATTAGATTGCTACATTGTATTACTTGTAATATAGATACGCTTTTTTACTGCCAGTCAAAATTATGAGTTGCTTGGAGGATTTTCATGGGTACCTTTCTTTACAATATATTTATTTACCCCATTGAAATGGTAGTGTCTAGCCATGTTCGCAATTTACATTGCTTTAGTCATGGAAAACTCTCCTTACTTAGGCAGTTTCCTTTAATGTAAGTCTTTGTTCAGTCAATGCCTGAACGCTTATGTAAGATTTATT
>JAQVOO010000120.1 GCA_028702575.1 Sphaerochaetaceae bacterium | reverse complement strand
GAATGGCATATTGATTTTACCGATCCCGAATATGATTATAATGGGATTTTTGCCCTCACCGGTCCCACGGGGGCAGGGAAGTCTACCATTCTAGATGCAATTTGTTTAGCTTTGTATGGAGCGACCCCCCGACTGGGAAGGATTACTCAAAGTAGTAATGACATTATGTCACGGCAAACTGGAGAGTGCTATGCCGAAGTAGTGTTTGAATCACAAGCTGGTCGGTTTCGTTGTCATTGGGGGCAACATCGATCTCGCAAGAATCGAGACGGCGATTTGCAAAGCCCACGTCATGAAATTGCAGAAGCAACCCCGGGTGGGAAGGTAATGGAAAACCAATTGCGGCTTGTCTTGAGTGCAGTTGAAGAGAAGACGGGGATGGATTTTGATCGGTTTACCCGCTCTATTCTTTTAGCTCAAGGTGGCTTCGATACTTTTTTAAAAGCTACAGCTGAGCAGAAATCCAAGATTCTCGAACAAATTACTGGAACTAACATATATTCAGAAATATCGATTGGAGTCCATAATCGCCAACGAGAGGAGCAAAGGAAGTTAGATTTGCTACAAGCTGAAACCTCTGGTATCATTATTCTTGCCCCAGAAGAAGAACATGAACTCCACGAGAAGCTCAAAAATATAAAAGAGCAAGAACCTCGTCTTGTTAAGCTCGTATCTGAGACGGGCCATGCCATTACCTGGGTAAGAACGATTGCTACTTTGCAAAGTGAAATAAAAAGCCTTTTAGTAGAATCTGAAAAATTACAGCACGATGTTGAAACTTTTAAGCCAGAACAATCCATGCTTGACCGTGCCAACAAGGCCGCTTCCCTAGAGGGAACATATGCGACACTTACTGAAATTAGAAGTCAGCAATCTAATGATATCACCAGCTTAGAAGCTGAAGAAGCCGCCTTGCCTGATTTAGAAGAGCAAGCAAACAACGCTGCTGAAGCGTTAAAGTTAGCACAAGAGTGTACCCTTGAAGAAAAGAAAGAGTTACAGAGTGCCTCTAAAGTTATTCAGCAGGTTCGTTTGCTCGATCAGAAGCTTGACCAACAAAAACAAGCTGTAGTAGAGAGTAAAGACTCTTGTATTAAGGACAAAGAGGCTATTGAGAAAGTCAAGAAAGCACAGGCAGATCAACAGGAAAAACGCAGTGAGGCAGGTAATAATCTAGAATTGATTGAAACGTATCTAGCGGAACATGGCGAAGATGCTTGGTTAGTTAACAATCTCTCTGGTGTGGAAGAACGGCTAAACAATCTGGTGACCAAGCAACATGAGATTGGTAAGATAAAGACAAATAAGAAGCAGGTAGATGCGGTTCTTAAAGCGGCCCAAAAAGCTCTCGATACGGCCACAAAGCAATATAATGCCAACAAGAATGAGCTCGATAGCGCGAAAGCTAACCTAAAGCTCAAAGAGGAAGCTTTACAGAAACACCTCTCTGGTCGGTTATTGCGTGAATACCGCACAGAAAAAGAGGCTTTACTGCGTGAAAAGGAGTTTTTAGCAAAGATTGCAGCCCTTACTGAACACCGTGCTAAATTAGAAGATGGTAAGCCCTGTCCCTTGTGTGGTGCTACAGAGCATCCCTTTGCGCTTGGAAATGTCCCAATTCCTGATGAAGTTGAGCATAAAATTAATACACTAGAAACTGTAATAGCTAAGGCTGAAGATTTTGGAGAAGAGATACATAAGCTAGGAGAAATAAAAGATGTAGCCCTATTACAACTGACTAACAGTGAGGCTAAGCGGGCAAGTGCAGAAAATGTTCGAGATAACACTAAAAAGAGACTTGATGAATTGAAGGTTAGCTTACAAGAGAGCTCAGATGATTTTACCGAGGAGAAGCAGATTGTCTCAGACAAACTGCTCCCCCTCGGTATTACAGAGATTCCTGATGATGATGTTTCAGCATTGTTTAATTCACTCAAAGATCGTCTTAAAACTTGGCAGGACTATAGTACCAAGAAGAGCAACAATGAGCGAAAAATTGCTGACATCGATAGTGAAATAAAGCGCTTGAGTGGGATTGTAGAGATTCAAAATAGTGCATTAGAAGAAAAAAAAGAACGGCTAGAAGTTCTGGAAAAAGAGTACAAGCGTACTAGTGATGAACGGATTGCTTTGTATGGCACTAAAAATCCTGATGCTGAAGAAGAGCGACTCAACCAAAAAATCTCTGCTGCCGAAGAAGCAGAAAAGAGAGCGGGTACACGCAACACTGATGTACAACAAAAATTGAGTAATACAAAAACAAAAGTTGAGTCCCTAAATAAAAGTATCAAAGAGCGAAAACCTAAGCTCAATACGCTAGAAGCTGATTTTAACACAGTACTGGTAGAGACTGGCTTTACAGAAGAAGCAGCGTTTCAAGAAGCTAGACGAACAAATACGCAGCGCAATGAGTTAGCAGCTAGAGCCAAAGAGCTGGAAGAACGGCAAACAGCTTTAAAGGCCACGCAGAAAGATCGTAAAGGACGATTGGCAATCGAAGAGGCTAAAGAGGTTACAGAGAAGTCTCTTGAGGAACTGCAACCGTTATTCGAGGAATATGAAGGATCTCTAAAACAATTACGTGATGATATGGTTGCTACAAAGCTCAAATTAGATGAGAACAGCAACGCACAGGAGCGGATAAAAGAGAAACGAAAGGCAATTGAGGCTCAAGAAAAAGAGAGTCTCAAATGGGGCAAACTGCATAGTTTAATCGGCTCTGCTGATGGTAAGAAGTACCGAAACTTTGCCCAAGGACTCACGTTTGAGTTGATGGTCTCCCATGCCAATCGGCAGCTGATAAAGATGTCTGATCGCTACCTCCTCATCCGTGATAATCTGCAACCGTTGGAGCTCAATGTTATCGATAATTACCAAGCGGGGGAGATTCGCTCGACTAAAAATTTATCTGGGGGCGAGAGTTTTATTATAAGTTTGGCCCTAGCATTGGGGCTTTCTCAGATGGCCAGCCGTAAAGTTCGTGTAGATTCCCTATTTCTTGATGAAGGATTTGGCTCCTTGGATGAAGAGACTTTAGAAACCGCTTTGAAAACTCTATCTAGTCTTCAACAAGATGGGAAGCTAATTGGAGTCATTTCACACGTTTCGGCAATGAAAGAGATGATTAGTACGCAGATTTCTATCCTATCTGGGGTGGGAGGGCGCAGTACTATTACGGGACCAGGTTGTAGGAGAGTGGATGGTAGCGAATAAGGGGGAGGGTTTTTTTTCATGATAAAAAAACGATATCTGACAAAATCAAGGTTCAAACTTGCTACCGAGTGTCCCACTAAGCTCTTTTATACTGGAAAGAATGAGTACGCGAATCAAGACCTCGATGACAGTTTTCTCCTTGCATTGGCTGATGGAGGCTTTCAAGTTGGTGAATTGGCTAAGCAGTACTTCCCTGGTGGTCACTTTATTGAGACCCTCGATTACAAGGAGTCTTTGGCAAGAACTCATGAGCTCTTAGCGTTACCTGAAGTTGTTATCTACGAAGCTGCCATAGCTACTGAGAACTTTTTTATTCGCGTCGATATTTTGGTAAAAGATGGCAATCGACTTAGCTTGTATGAAGTCAAATCTAAATCGTATGACTTTAGTAAAAGTAAGTCTTTTTTAAAGAAAGATGGTACTATATTGGCTTCATGGAAGCCGTATCTGTATGATGTTGCTTTTCAAAAACATGTGCTTAATTTGGCCCTTCCTCAGTATGAGGTAGAGGCCTACCTTACAATGGCTGATACATCCTCTCTTTGTCCAACCGATGGTCTTAACCAAAAGTTTCGTTTGATTACCGATCAAAACGGGAGAAAATCAGTGCGTGTGGCAGAGAGTCTCACAGAAGAAGATCTCACACCACCCATCCTTTGTAACGTTAACGTTGATGCTGAATGTAACCAGATTTATAGTGAAATGTATGAATGTAATGGTTCCTTAGTAAGTTTTAGGCAACTCGCTGATCAATTTGCGTTTAGCTATGCTACAGACACTAAGATTCCCTCTCCCATTTCCAAGGCATGCGGAGAGTGTGAATTTTATACGACAGATGCTGAACGCGAGGCCGGGCTTAAGAGCGGCAAGGAAGAGTGTTGGAAGGAGATTTTAGGCTGGAGTGATGAAGATTTTGCATCTCTTACTGTGCTAGATGTATGGAATTTCAGGAAAAAGGATGCATTGATCGAAGATGGCCGTATTAAAATAACAGATATTACGAAAGCAGATGTAGAACCTAAGCCTGATCAAAAATTAGGAATTTCGCCGAGTGAGCGCCAATGGTTACAGATTGAAAAATATCAGAAAAATGACCAGTCCGTTTGGTTAGACCGAACTAACTTGCAAAGAGAGATGAATAGTTGGGTCTTTCCACTGCATTTCATCGACTTTGAAACTTCCATGGTAGCGATCCCTTTCAATGCCGGGCGACGCCCTTATGAGGGGATTGCTTTTCAATTTTCACACCATGTTGTCCATAGCGATGGGCAAGTTCAACACGCTGGTGAATATTTGAATACTGCAGTGGGGGTCTTCCCTAACTATGATTTTGTGCGGGCCCTCAAGAGCCAATTAGAAGGGGATAATGGTTCTATCTTCCGCTATAGCAATCATGAAAACTCTTACCTTAATACGATATATCGTCAACTAGAATCTGATCAAAATGAGATCAAAGACCGCATAGAGTTATGTGATTTTATTAAATCAATAACAAAATCTGTGGAAAAATCTTCAGAGGAGTGGACTGGAGAGCGTAATATGGTCGATATGTGGGAGATGGTGAAGCGTTATTACTATGATCCAGCCACCAACGGAAGCAACTCTATTAAGCAAGTCCTCCCCGCGATCTTAAACAGCTCAAAATTCTTACAAGAGACCTATTCGAAGCCGATTTATGGGGCAAAAGGTGGAATCAAGAGTCTTAATTTCAAAGATTGGCAATGGATTAACATTGAGGATGGGAAAGTCGTTGATCCCTACAAAATGCTCCCCAAAATGTTTCAGGATGTTTCTGACAAAGATATGCGCATGTTAAGCGATGATGAGCTGCGCGATGGCGGGGCAGCCATGACCGCCTACGCGCGAATGCAGTTTGAAGAGATGTCTGATTATGAACGGGAGGAAATTAGAAAAGCACTACTCAAATATTGTGAATTAGATACCATGGCAATGGTTATGTTGTATGAAGGTTGGCGCGATCTTCTGCAACAGGGAAAGCAATAGTATACCCTTGGAGTAACTATTTACATAATTTCCATTCTATTTTTACCGTTGGCTTTTGAGGTATAGAGGGCGTTGTCAACTCGCGTGTAGAGTTCTTCATAGGTTTCCCCTTTCTGTACTTCAACAACGCCTAAACTTATGGTAACCCCTTCTTCCTGCAACCGCGACCTTACTATCTCTAGTAAGGAGGTGCAGTAGCTAATAACTGTTTCATAAGAAGGGACGTCGATTAAGTAGATGCAGAATTCATCCCCGCCGACTCTACCAAGGATATCGAGGGTTGAGCTTTGGGTTTGAAGCATAATTTCCCCTATTGTCTGTAGAACTCTATCTCCAACTAGGTGGCCTCCGCTATCATTGACGGCTTTGAAGTCATCAAGGTCGAACAGGATACAGAAATCTCTCTCTTCTGGTAATTTTTGGGTTAGGCGCTTTTCAATCTGGTGTCGAGTAGTTGAAGCGTTAAGAAGGTCGGTTAACCCATCTTTTTGGGCTAAGTTTTCCAGATGCTTTTGTTTCGCCTTTTCCTCACTGATGTCCAATAATTTTCCAATCCAAGTTTTAGTGCCGCTTCTCTGTTTTGAAACCTTAATGGCAGATAGTAAAAAGGTGTGCATTTTCCCACTAGGTAGGTTAAGTTCTATTACTTCAGATTCTTCTATAGGTAGAGAGGCAAGGGTGGAAATAAGAGTGTTTTGAGCTGCTTTAAGAGTTGTTTGAGTGGAAAAAAGTGTTTTGAATTTATTAGAAAGGTGTAAGGTTTTATGCAAACTGGAATATTCAAAGAGGTATTCATTAGAAACCTCTGAGATTGCCATATATTTTTTTCTTTGGAAGTTAAGCTTTTTATGGGAGTTCAGCACTATAACTAAAGCTATTATTAATAAACCAATGATAAAGAACGTAGCAGTAAAAATTTCTTTTCCATAAGTCCCTATAACCAGAGATGGGGTAATAATACGTTCAACTTGACTAGTTGCTTCAAGGATAATGTTGTTTAATTCATAAGGATTAAATGAGGCGAG
>JAQVOO010000014.1 GCA_028702575.1 Sphaerochaetaceae bacterium | reverse complement strand
ACACAAAAAAAGGGTGGATGACGGGGCTCGAACCCGCAACAACCAGAACCACAATCTGGTGCTCTACCATTGAACTACATCCACCATGACGTTTTGCAGCCCGTTTACAGCAGTGCAAACCAACGTACGCTAATTTGCCTGATTCATCGGCTTTTGTCAATAGCAATCAACTAACTTATCTAAAATATCGAGGAATGGCTTTTTACAAGGGCAAAGCTAACAATCTACTTTTGTGGTACCAGCGGTAAGCTCTTATGTTCCTCGACTCATAAGCAGTAATTCGAAAAATTGACAAAAACAACTCTTTCACGAACTCTCTTTATAGTAGCATATATAAGCAGATTACTAAAGGTACGGAAAGGAAGCCTGTCTTGTGTAGGCAAATTATATTTTATAGTTCCCATAGATAGTTGGTATGCTAGGAAGTAGTCACTAAGGAGACACGTTCTGGTTGTTATGTATGACTTTTTTTACAAACTAAGACAGCCACTTTTTGCTTCCAAGGGAGCGTACGCCCGGCACAAACTTGAGTAAGGTGGTTAGTTATTTCGGTAATATTAGGACTATCTTTGATCTGTTGCCAAGTTGGTAGGTAAGTTCTTTCAAGCCACTGAGTGATAAGCTCTTTAGTAAAGGGACGGTTTTCAACCCCTTCTAGTTTCTCAGAAGTGGAACTAAAGCCGTTTTGGGCCAGTTTATCAATCAAATCTTGGTGATTCCAATTGGAGAGGGGATTACCTTGCGGACCATAAATGAATTTTTCAGCTACTTCAAGGGCTCGACGAACGTTGCTATCAGTCGCTAGATGCGAAAGACGCGAGCCCTCTGCAGGAATAACTTGAGCTGTTGCAAAAGTCCCTGTTGGGGTAAGGAGCTCCCATATCCGTTGTAGCACTGGCTCAACTTCTCCTAATTTAGTAAGTAGATTACGTGCTAGAATAATTTCAAAGGGGAGGACATCACTGAGTTCTTGGGACAATTGTTCAACGGGAGCCATTACGATACGGGGGCGTTCAAGCGCCTCTAGGGTTTGAGCATAGTGCTGCATGTGTTGGTAATGCGCATTGTCCATGGTCGAGCCAACAACTAACCCCTCGGGAGTACGCCGGAAAGCTTCCCAGACCAACAACCCATGCCCAGCGTTGAGGACTAGGGTTTTTGCATGGCGCGGGATAATAATTGCTTCAAATAAAGTCGAGCGGATCTTTTCTAAAAAAGGACCACGTTCCCCCATCGTCCTTTTAACCCAGCGATCACGCTGGGAATCAGGGGGAGAGTAGGTTAAATTACCTTCAAAAGTATCAACTACAGCTGTTTCTAACTGAGTCTCCCGTTTGCGAACTACCTCGTCATGGATTTTCCCCTCATAGCCCATGGGCGATGGATGATAAAATACTTTACCCTGTAACGAAGCCGGTAAATATTGTTGTGGAACCCAATGGTTATGGTAGGCGTGAGGGTAGAGATACCCTTCACCGTGCCCAAACCCTTTTTTGTCTCTGCTACCATCTTTGAGATGATTGGGGACCTCTACACTTTGCTCCTCTTTAACTGCCTGCAAAGCATCAAAAAAGGCCATTGTCGTATTTGATTTAGGCGCAGTAGCCAAATACAAAGCAGCATGAGTGAGATGAAAGCGACCTTCTGGTAATCCAATTCGTTCAAAAGCGGCAGCATCGGACTCTACGACCATAATCGCATAGGGATCTGCCAACCCGATGTCTTCACAAGCACTGATCATCATCCGGCGGAAGATAAATTTTGGATCTTCTCCAGCATGGATCATCCGGGCCATCCAATAGAGGGCCGCATCCGGATCACTACCTCTAATCGATTTAATAAAAGCACTTATAATATCGAAATGGTAATCACCCTCTTTATCATACAGAATTACTTTGCGTTGAATACTCTCTTCAGCAGCATTTTTAGAGATGTAGATGGAAGAGCCCTCTGGTGGCGGGAACTCGTCACCGCTCGTCTCAACTGCCAATTCCAAAGCATTCAATAATGAACGTGCATCGCCATTGGCAATGTCAATAATATGTGCTAAAGCGCCCTCTTCAAAAGTAATTGCCCACTTTCCATACCCTCGTTCCTTATCTGCTAATGTGTATTGGGCGATCTGCATGAGATCTTCTGGTTCTAGGGGAATTAGTTGAAATATACGGGAGCGGCTGACTAATGCAGCATTGACTTCAAAGTAGGGGTTTTCAGTTGTTGCGCCAATTAAAATAAAGGTCCCGTTTTCAACCCAAGGAAGCAAAGCATCTTGCTGACTTTTATTCCAGCGATGCACTTCATCAACAAATAAAATTGTTCGTTTTTGGTAATGAGCTAATCTGCTCTTGGCCTCTTCTATTTCATAGCGGAGTTCCTTTACCCCTGAGAGCACCGCATTAATAGTTGAAAAATGACTGCGAGTGGTGTTGGCAATAACACGAGCAAGCGTAGTTTTCCCTGTTCCAGGCGGCCCATAGAGGATGATAGAAGAGAGCTGGTCAGCTTGAATTGCTCGACGCAACAAACGCCCCTTGCCCACAATATGGTCTTGTCCCACGTATTCGTCGAGATTTCTTGGGCGCATGCGATATGCTAGTGGCTGGTGTGAACTGTCTAGGTGCTGCTCAAAAAGATCCATATCTGGAGTATACTGTAGAGCGCATAGGGCTACAACTAGGAACTCTCCTAAAGTGAACCGAAGAGTGCAATGAGCGGATCCTCATATGCAGGAGCCATCGAACGTAACAGCGCCTCTTGAGCCTTCATGACCTCAAGGAGTTGGCGGAGCATGGTCACTGTTACAACATGGACTGGATTAGAGGTAATAAGAGGTTTGGTTGAGTCGGGGTACAGTAAGTTCCGAGATTGAGTATACATATTATAACTTCTGACAAGCTCTTTCCAGGCCTTCATCCCAGATAGTTCTTCTGCACTGAGTTGAAGGGTAATCCATGCTTCTAGATCTGAAGAAACCTGGCTGGCAAAATAACGGGTCAGGCTGTCCTTGTTACCTTCAATCAAAGAGTAGGGATCTGCAATAGAGAGATTCAAAAATATCTCTTGGGTCAGAAAGGTTGGAATTTGATTAGCAATTGTTGTAACATCACGTTGTATAGCTTGTAAATAATTATCTAATTGCATGCGGAGTCCGGGGATAACATCAATATTTGCTAGGATTTCAGTAGCATCATCCGGCACACTATTAGCGGCTAAAGCTTTCCACTGAGTCTCGAAACTCTCTGCTCCAGCCGTAGCTATTATATTCATAACCTTAATAACAGCTTGCTGGGCGATTAGTACCTCTTCAGGGGTGTGCGTAACAACTGGAGTTGAGGCACAACTTAGACAAAGTCCGAGAACGAGAAAGCAGAAGATAAGGGGGAGAAGGGAGCCTCGCCATACAGATTTTTCCATAAACCTACTATAACACGGGAGACAAGCTTGTGGAAACTGAGTTTATTGTGATAAAGTTCTTTGCAATGTCCAGCGAAATTACAAAAACACTTACGACGGGGTCGGTGAACTCCCATATTCTGAGACTCTCTTTTCCCACTATGATTGGTTTGTTATTGCAAGCTGTTTATGACTTAGTGGATATGATATGGATCGGTTTTATCAGCCCATCGGCCATTGCTGCGGCAACCCTGTTTAGTACTTTTTTCTGGTTTGTAGAGGTACTCAATGAGATAGTTGGCACTAGTAGTGTGTCGCTCATTTCCCAAAGTTACGGAGCAGGAGATGAGAAAAGAACACAGAAAATTGCCGAGCAAACCCTTGTTTTTAAATTTGTCTTAGCAATTGGAGGTGCTTTAGCTTTAGGGTTAGGACTGAAAAGCATGTTTCAATTTTTTACTGACGATATCGAAGTAATTACATTGGGCATGGAATATGGCATGATTCGAATTATCTTTTTGCCCATATTTTTCTCTTCTTACAGCGTTAACACCATTTTTAGGTGTACCGGCGATGCCAAAACACCAATGAAATTATTAATAGGATCAGCTCTTTTGAATATGATAGCTGACCCCCTACTTATGTTCGACATCATCCCTGGCACAAATATAAAAGGGTTAGGCTGGGGGATGCGTGGTGCGGCCATAGCCACTGTGGGCTCTATTACCGTTGCGTTTGTAGTTGGTATGACCCTCTTATTACAGAATAAGTCGGCAGTCCATATTCGACCTAAACACTTTTTCCATCTTGATAAAAATGTCACCAAACAACTTTTTTCAATCGGATTGCCCGCAGGTATCAACCTATTATTGCGCAATTTTTCTATTTTTATTTTTATGCGCTTGGTTGCCATATATGGCACGGGGGCAATTGCTGTAGCTGGAATTGCATTTCGAGTCTATGGATTTGGGATGATGCCTGGCTGGGGCATTATGATGGGAAGTGGTGTCATAATTGGCCAAAATTTGGGAGCAGAACATACTGATCGGGCCCTCAAAGCAGTTCGTCTGACTACGTTAGATTGTCTATTAGTCGTTGGATTACTGGCACTACCCATTATTCTTTTTCCAGCTCAGATTCTTGCTATATTTATGGGAGGCCAGCTCCCTCCAAACGAAGGTATTACCCTCATGCGCATTATTGGTCCAGCCCTGTTTATCGGGGCTGCTATGAGTGGCATGGGGGCCGCGTTCACTGGTTCAGGTAAAAACCAACCCTTATTGGTAGCCAGTATCATTGGACAGTGGGCGGTGATGGTTCCGTATGCCTTATTGGTGACACTGGTATTCGATGCCCCCATTGTATGGCTTTGGGTTGCCATCCTGCTGGGGGATGGTGGTGAAATGGTCGCTCGCTTTTTTCTTTATAGAAAGATTGACTGGCTAAGTCATCGCGTGTGAGTTGACCTTCGCCCTGAAACATGTAAAATTATGTGTAGTAGAATCTGGAGGTACAGAAATGGCCAATCAACGTACGCAAATGCTTTCGCAAGTAAAAAATCGTGAACGTAGCATCCTAAAGAATGTATATCTCTGGATGACCGCGGGACTTGCCCTTACCGGTGTTATCTCTTACTTAGTAGCTACCAATGAAACACTCATGCGCATTTTTCTCGGAAGCTGGGTCAGCCTAATCTTTGTTATTATTGCCCAGTTTGCTTTAGTCTTTTACCTAACAGCCCGCTTGGAGAAGATGAGTAGTACAGCCGCAATGGCTGCCTTTATGGGGTACTCAATACTGACTGGAATTACTCTCTCTGTTATCTTTCTAGCCTACAGCGGTCTTGTTATTTCACGTGCTTTCTTTACCACTGCGGCGGCGTTTGGAGGCATGAGCCTCTATGGCATGACCACCAAGCGGGACTTAGATGGAATTGGCCACTATTTGATTATGGGCTTGTGGGGTATTATTATTGCCTCATTGATTAATATGCTGTTAGGTAGTGCCAACATCTATTACTTAATTTCAATTATTGGGGTGCTAGTATTCCTTGGTCTAACCGCTTGGGATACACAAAAAATAAAACGAATGAATGATGCGTACGGATCTCACATGGATGAAGATACCTATATTAAACTCTCCATAATAGGAGCTTTAATACTCTATCTTGATTTTATTAATATTTTTCTTTTCCTGCTAAGAATCTTTGGCAGAAATAACCGGTAGGGGTGGTATAACATGGATCGTGCTATAGAAGTAATGATGAAGCGGCGTTCAACTCGTAATTTTTTAGCGGAGCAAATCCCGGAAGAATCATTGCAAAAAATTCTGGCAGCTGGCTTACAAGCTGCCACAGCTATGAACCGGCAAAGCTGGCATCTTACGGTAGTGCAGGATGCCCAACTCTTGGATGCAATTTCTCAAGCAGTTGGTGCGGTGCTCGTTGATTCAGGAGTACCGTCCTTAAATGATCGGGCCCAAGAACCAGAGTTCCATACATTCTACCAAGCTCCCACGGTAGTTTTTGTCTCCACTGACGGGAGTTCCTATTCTTTGGCTGATTGTGCGAATGCAACACAGAATATGACCTTGGCGGCCACTGCCTTAGATCTTGGATCTTGTTATATTGGTTCTTTCGTCCAAGCCTTCAAACACAAACAAGGTAAAGAGCTTCTTAATCGCTTTTCATTACCAATCGGCTACCGCCCAGTATTTGCCGTGGCCTTAGGCTATGATAGCGATCCCTCTTTCGAGATTAAAACACGTGAATGGAAAGTCTCTTATATTCGTTAAGAACTAGTTTTATAAAGCAGAAACAGATAACCACGTCACATCTTGCCATTGGGCAACATTTAGTAACACATTTTGGTAATTAGATGTAAAGAATATTTCTCCTGTTTGGTCCACCTGTACGCTGGTTTTGGCGGGGACATAGGCATACAACGTGAGCGTAGCGCTACCTACAACCCGAGCACTGAGAGTTGGAATAACGAGCAAGACCATTATTATTCCTACCAGTACAATTATTAGCAACCTCTTACTTTTTGTCATAACCCATCCTGTAAGGCTAAGTTTGTTTACAACTTAGCATCTAATCTAAATATAGGGGTGACTTAATGAATTGTCAATATATAAATCATTGTAATAAAAGAAGTTAATGAGTTGACAGATGTTGCGAGTTTGTACAAAGTTTTCTTGTTTGATAAATATGCATTAAATCAAAAATGAACACACAACTACTAACATGTGACATTAAATGTTAGAAGTAATAATGCCAAAACAGCGATAAATCATGCTAAACATATAACATTTAAAAGAAATTTTCTTTATCGTTTACGCATGATGACATTAGTCACTCAGAAATTTAAAGGACTTTTTCCGAACGAGAAAAGAGACAAAACAGGCCAACATCTACCAAGCATTGACCATAAAGATGTTAGAAGTTGTTTGAAGTATTACTACTAAATTTCTTACCTAAAGATGTTTTTCTTTTACTTGGTCACCATTATGTAGTTTTTTTAGCATTACCTAGCACTTCATAGTTCAGACTATTTTATACTTTATGGTGGTATGAATTGAACTGTGTCTCCCTTTTGCTCGGGAAATTCCTTTTAAAACAGAGCTAGCAAAACATGCTATAATGGAAAAGAAGGTGCGAAGAATATGGATATGAGAACAAGAATAACCAGATATTATAAAGAATTAGATCGAAGCTATTTTATGGACCGTTATAAAGAACAAGCCCATGAAGATACACCATTGCCAATTGGGCATGGACAAACAATTTCGCAACCGAGCTTAGTACTGGAAATGACAATTTTATTAGATGTGAATGAAGAGAGTAACGTTCTTGAAATTGGGACAGGTTCGGGATATCAAACGGCCTTATTAGCAAAAGCTTCACAGATGGTCTATACCGTAGAACGAATTGAAGAACTCCACGTGAAGGCAATCGAAAGACTTAATCGAGCCGGTTATACAAATATAAAATTTAAATTAGATGACGGCAGTCTCGGTTGGCAAGAATATGCCCCTTATGATCGGATCATGGTTACCGCGGCTGCCTCGAGGATTCCTAATTCTCTCATCGAACAATTGGCACCTAATGGTAAAATGCTCATACCTGTTGGATCAGATTTCATGCAGGACCTTTTAGTTATAACTAAAGACAACGAAGGAAACGTTGCCAAACAATTTATCACTAATGTTCGTTTTGTTCCCTTGGTCGGTGATTATTAGAGCCCGAAGAGGACTTCTTAGAGGTGCTAGCTCTCTACGATAGAAAAGCTTCATTATACAAAAGAGTACCAAAAGTAAAGGAAGGAGAGAAATAACTTGATTGTTGGCCTAGATATGGGTGGAACCCATGTAGATGCAGTATTATTAAAAGATGGTCAGATAATAGAAACGGTTAAAAGAACTACCATACGAGAGGATATCTTTAGGTCTATTTGGACTACCCTAGAAGCGTTATTACAAGATTATGATTCATCTCATATAGAAAGAATCCATCTAAGTACTACCGTTTCTACCAATGCCATTGTGGAAAATAAAACCGAGCCAGTTGGCATGATTATTCAAGCTGGCCCTGGTGTGCGCAATGATTTTTCCCCCTACGGTACCGCCAATTTTTATCTTAGCGGATATGTGGACCATCGCGGAATTGTAGTAGATGGTTTAAAAGAGGAAGAAATAAAACAAGCTCGACAACTTTATCAAGAAAAAGGGATAGGCTCCTGTGCTATTGTGACCAAGTTTTCAACGAGAAATCCAAAGAATGAACTCCGCATTGCCCACCTGTTAGCTAATGATTTTGATACTATTACCCTTGGGCACCGCATGTCTGGGAAACTAAACTTTCCGAGGAGGGTAGCTACCTCGTATTTAAATTCAGCTGTTTCTAACACTTTTCATAACTTCTCACACCATATAAAAAATTCTTTACAACAAAAGGGAATAGAAGCCCCCGTTTTTATACTAAAAGCAGATGGAGGCACAATGAATCGTGAAACTGCGGAAGAAAGACCCGTAGAAACTATACTATCGGGACCCGCAGCCAGTTTTATGGGGATGAGTTCACTTTTGCCGACTACTGATGATGCTATTTTATTAGATATTGGGGGAACAACAACCGATATATTTTTTCTGTCTGACGGCGTGCCCCTATTTCAACCTTTAGGAGCTAAAATTGGAGAATTTAAGACGTTAGTGCGTGCTATCCACAGCGTATCGATTGGCCTAGGTGGCGACAGCAATATTACCATTGAGGATAATAAGGTAGTGATTGGCCCAGAACGAGCTGGATTACCATATGCTCTAGGAGGGCCACGACCAACTCCGAGCGATGCTATGATCTTTTTAGGCTTGATGGATGTTCCGGAAAATGGGAACAAAGAGAAGGCAAAAGAGGCCATGACCTTACTTGGTACAGAGCTTAGCTGCTCTATCGAAGACGTAGCCACTCTCATTCTTACCACAATGGCCTCTACGATTAAAAATAAGACCGATCAGTTGCTCAAAGAGATCAATAGTAAACCCGTCTATACCGTGAAGGAATTATTACAGGGAAAAAAGATAGTGCCAAAATTAGTTAACATGATTGGAGGCCCATCCCAAGCACTAGCACCTTTTATAGAAGCTGTTTACAACTTACCGTGTTATTTTCCTCCCAATTATGGGGTAGCGAATGCCATCGGAGCAGCACTCGCGAAACCAACTATGGAAATAACTCTTCATGCAGATACTGCCCAAGGCACGCTCACTGTTCCTGAGCTTGGCATATATGAGAAGATTTCAACCGATTATTCTTTGGCGGAGGCCAAGACAAGGGCTATGGAGTTGTTAAAGGAATCGGCAATTTCAAAAGGGAGTAGTGCTGAGACAATCGAATCTGAAATTACTGAAGAGAGCAGTTTTAATATGGTACAAGGATTTTATACAACTGGGAAAAACATACGAGTCAAAGCCCAAATAAAACCGGGGCAGCTCTATCGGCTAAGGAGTAACGGTTATGAAAGCTGAAAATACATTAGGATTAGTCTTTTTCCCAGCCTTTGACTGGGCCATTAGTCCCACTCATCCAGAGAGAGAAGAAAGGTTGTTATATACACAAGATCAGATCTTTGAAGAGGGTATTCAAGATATTGAAGGAATCGAGATGTTTAACCCTATTCTTGCTACGGACCAAGATATTCAAAGAGTCCATTTTTGTGTTCCAGATGTTGCTTCCAGGTTAACTGAGTCCCACTTCATTTCATCTGGAGGTGCCATTAAGGCCGCCCAGATCGTAATGAACAAAGAAGTCGATAAATCTTTTGCCCTAGTACGTCCACCCGGGCACCATGCTCAGCGTATGGTATATGGCGACAGGGGCTTTTGTGTCATAAATATTGAAGCCGTCATGGTAGAAAGGATGCGCCAAGAGTTCGGGCCATTAAGAGTTGCTATTATAGATTCAGATTGCCACCATGGTGATGGAACAGAAGATATCTATTGGAATGATAAAGATACGCTCTTTATCTCGTTCCACCAAGACGGTAGAACATTATATCCAGGCACCGGGGCGATTGAAGATTTTGGCGGACCGGCAGCCTACGGCTACAATGTTAACATCCCGTTACCACCCCATACTGGAGCAGAGGGGTTCTTGTACGTACTCAATAATGTAGTTATGCCTATCTTAGATGATTACAAACCAGATATTATTATTAACTCAGCTGGTCAGGATAACCATTATACTGACCCCATAACTAATATGAATTTTACGGCACAGGGATATGCCAAGTTGAACCAAATTTTAAATCCAGATATAGCGGTACTTGAAGGGGGTTATGCTATCGAAGGGGCCCTCCCGTACACCAATTTAGCCATTATACTGGCCATGGCTGGTTTAGATTATACGGATGTCCGTGAACCAGATTATGATCCCGAGAAACTGAAACAACCTAGAGATATTACTGAATATATAAAAAGGGTATCTGAAATAGTTTTAGATAAATGGAAAAACAAGGAGGACGAAGAGGTCAAGAAGTTCAAAGGTGTTGGTATTGTTGCAAGAGCTAGACAAATTTATTATGACACCGATGGTATTCTAGACGACCAAACGCAACACTTCAAAAATTGTCAGGGGTGTTCAGGTTTTAATTGGATCCAATCCAGGGCTGACCGAGGGGAGAGTGTTTTAGCTATTACCCTTCCCAGGGATGCTTGTGCTCGTTGTATTGATGAAGCTTACCAGATGTATAAAAATCCCCCAACGGCCTATCGCATGATCTATTTACAAGACAAAGTCGCTGATCAATACCACAGCCGACGCTCTTAAGCTTTGAAATTATAGATGGGTTTGATAATATCGATCACTTCAACAGTTTCAGTAATGGTTTCCAAAATTTCTGCGATAGGTTTATAAGCTGCGGGACTTTCATCTAAGGTCCCTTTGTGGACCGAAGTAGAGTAGACGTTTTGCATCGTTTGCTTAAAAGTTTTTAGGTTTAATCCTTTTTTAGCCTCTGTGCGGCTTAAAACTCGTCCGGCTCCATGCGGGGCTGAGTAGTTCCAGTCGCTATTTCCCTTTCCAACCGCCAATATAGAACCATCTCTCATATTAATAGGAATTAATACTTTTTCTCCTTCATAGGCCGATATAGCGCCCTTGCGGATAATATTGTCCTTGAAGTTGATGTAGTTGTGAATTGTTTGGAAATGGGAAAAATCAGAAAGATCCTTTTTCCATAGATGCGAGAGGATAATGTTAGCCATGGTTTCGCGGTTCAAATTGGCATATTCTTGACAAATTTTCATATCGTGAAGGTATGAATCTCTATATTTCCCCGTGAGATAACAGAGATCACGGGGGTAGGTTGGTTTTAACCCTTTGTACTGTTTCTCTAATTCCTCTAAGGCCGGCTTTATCAAATCACGACGGCCGTCATTTTTATAAGTTTCGATGATCTCATCTCGTTTTGTAAAATATTCTTCTTTACCACTACACAAGTCAATTGCCAAGTTTTGATAAAATCTGGCTACTTGCGTCCCTAGGTTTCTGCTACCCGAATGGATTACAAGGTATGTATCCTTATTGCTATCGACTCCAACTTCGATAAAATGATTTCCACCCCCAAGGGTGCCTATACTCCTTTCTAATCTTTTAGTATCGCGTAAATCTCTGTACATATGTAATTCTTGGAGTCGGTCAAATGTAACAGTTCTACTTGAGTGGACATTTCTCCCTGTAGGAATTTCACGAGTTATAATGGCATCAAGGGTGGGAAGATCAATATCTACATTTTTTAGTTCAACCGTGAGCATTCCACAGCCAATATCTACTCCCACAATGTTGGGGATGACTTTATCGCCCATATCGGCCGTAAATCCAATTACGCAGCCCATACCCTGATGGACATCAGGCATTATTCTGACCGTTGATCCTTGGATGAAATCTTGCTACAATAATGTCTCTATTTGTTCTTTTGCTCCATCTTCTAAAGTTTTAGCAAATACTTTAGCCGAGCCATATGTTCCTTTTATTATCACAACATCTCCTTTATAAACTAATTGAAATTAGGAGCGAGAGGTAATGATCTTTTGTAGCACCTCTTTGTTACGCTCACTCGTAGTAACGAGCAAGAGTAACTGTAGCCTTTGATGGAGGCTACAGTTCATACTGAATAAGAGAGTAGTTTTAGCAATTTCTGTAGACTAGGGTTAGTTAACTCCTACTTGGTTGTCTCCCTCTTCTAATTTAATACGGCCCTCTAATATGTTGGGCAACCTTCTCTTTGTAGAATGTTTCTAACTTTTTGTGCAACTCAGAAGATAAGGGAGGAAGAGCTGAGATCGCTGCATTGTCGCGCACTTGGGCTGGGCGGCTGGCTCCTGGAATAACCACCGAGACAGCATCATAGTCCAATATCCAGCGGAGAGCCATCTGTGCTAGGGTCATACCTTCTGGCTTGAATGCAGCCAATTCCTCTGTAAGTTCCACCCCTTTTTCGAACGGGAGTCCGGCAAAGGTCTCTCCTACATTGAATGCTTCTCCATCACGATTAAAATTGCGGTGGTCAGTTTCATCAAATTTAGTGCTCTTCGTCATTTTTCCCGATAGCAGTCCACTTGCGAGGGGAACACGTGCAATAATAGAAACTCCCTTTTGTTGGGCTTTATCAAATAAATCAGTGATGAGTTTCTGGCGATATATATTGAAAATAACTTGTAAAGAGGCAATGCCCTCCTCTTTTAGGCAAATGAGACCCTCTTCTACAGATTCAACACTAGCACCAAAATCAGCTATTTTTCCTTGTTTCTTCAAGTCCCTTAGGACATCGAACACCGCACCATCTTCCAGAATTTCTTGGGGGATACAGTGGAGCTGGATAAGATCGAGTCGTTCCACTCCTAAGCGGGAGAGTGAATTTTCTGTATGACGAATCATCACCTCGGGAGTAAAGTTTTCGGGCCAGCCTGGATCTGAGTTACGACCCAATTTAGTGGCGACATAGATTTTGCCGGGGTGCTGTTTCAGGAATTTACCAATATACTTTTCACTTTTCCCATCACCATACACATCGGCGGTATCGAAAAAGGTTATTCCTGCCTCGCTGGCTGTATGGAGAATCTCCATGGCAGTCTTGTCATCGATTGTTCCCCATGATCCGCCAATTTGCCAAGTGCCGAGTCCAACCTCGGATACCATGGTCTTGTTTTTACCAAACGGTCTTTTCTGCATAGCTCGTCCTCCATTCTATATGTATATAGTTAATCTTACGAAGGACCTCCCCTAAAAGTCAAGGGACTAGATTGTTTAAAGGAAGTAACACCTTTTAGAATAAAAAATTATAGAGTGTGGAAAACCGGGATATTAATTCATAAACGAAATATCATTTTTAAGGAACGCTTCTTTGAGGCCGGCAAAATTCCCTGTTTGTGCTTCTATGTAACAACGTCTTCGGCCAATATGTTCCATATAATGAGCATCTGAACCTTGGATTACGGTGTAGTCATATGTTTCAACGATGGGTGGTACTATTATGGATTCAACGGCTGAGTAGGGGAGGCGGGGTAGAAAGCCGAGGTTGGCTGTGACGCTATTGGAAGGGCGATCAATGTGGGCCGGGATGGCCAATCCCCCTTGACCAATAATGAGTTCAATCAGGTTGTCAAAGGAGACGTTGGCTTGACCATACAAGAAAATATCGACCTCTTCAATATAATTGCCAGCCACATCACATACATACTGCTTTCCAAATAGACGAGGCGAATTTTTTATCTTGGGTAAGATTGATTCAACCCATTTTCCGAATTCGAGAGCTTGAGAGAGAGTTTCAAATAAGGCCAATACGTGGATTTCTTCGACAGTATTGACCTCAATTCCAAAGACTCCCGTAATGCCGATAATCTCACAAGCTTCAGCAAATGGGCCCAAATTACGTGCACAATTGTGGTCAGTGAGGGCCAGAATATCGATTCCTTTATCGCTGGCCTCCATGGCTAGGATCGAAGGAAGCATTACATCACTGCCACAAGGAGAGAGGCAGGAATGGTTATGAAGGTCTATACAAAAACGCATGATTCACACAAGGGCCAAAAGTTTAGCAACCTTGTAGCTAGCTGTGAATTGGGACTCGCTGGTGGCTAGTATTGCAATCCCCTCTTCCTTAGCTGCTCCAATCATATCTTCAGTTGGAGTTCGACCATTGCATAAGATTATGGCTGGCATTCCAACTAAAGAAGCTACTGCTATCGTATTTTTATGGGCTTGTATAGTTATGAGCACACTTCCTTCATCGGCATTGCCCATTACATCAGAAAGAAGATCTGAGGTATACCCGGTCGTAATAGTTTTTTGCAAATCTCCCTCGCTAAATTTCTTATACCCTAAATGAGAAAATAACTGTTCAATGCTAATCATGTTGTACATCCTCCTCGGCCTGCTGTTTTATTTCTCGATCACTGAAACGGATGGTAGAAACCACTGTAGTCCCTTCAGCGTCGGAAGTAATTGAGAAATCATCTGATACTGATCGCACATTCGGCAGTCCCATACCGGCGCCAAAACCTAGCGATCGAATCCATTCATTGGCTGTTGAAAAGCCCTCTTCCATCGCGTGATCAACATTTAAAATACCTGGTCCAGTGTCTTTACTAGTAATAGTAACTTCGTCGGGACCAAACTCTGCCGTAATATGGCCCCCATTGGAGTGGACTACGATATTCATCTCTAACTCATAAGAGGCAATTGCCGCTCGTCGGATAGTACGTGGAAAGATCTTATTTAATTTTAATTTCTTCTTAATTTCGGTGGAGGCAAAACCAGCATTCTCAAAATCATGCTTCATAATTGAAAAGGTTTGGACGTCCCGAGAAAGTCCATCTGTAATTCTCGTTGACTGATTCATTCGCTCTAGATTTTCAACCTCATGGTTTATCTCCCAAAGGAGACGTGTGGAGATATCGCGGGTAGTGACTATTCCGACCAGCTCCTTGTGACGGTTCAAGACAGGAAACCGATGATAACGATAACGGTCAAAATAGTTGATAGCAAACGAAACCGGCATATCTTCTTCGAGGAGGATTAAATTGGTCGTCATGTGTTGTTCAACTGGATCGTTAATATAGCCGAAATCGAGTGCTTGAATAATATCGTCCATACTCACAATCCCTAATAACCGTTTATTAAGTACCACTGGGACGCCTGTAATGGCCTTTTCTCGCATCAAGTGTTGCACGGCACGCATGGTTGTCCCTAGCGGCACACTAATAAGTGAGCCGGTCATAACGTCCTTCACCTTCAAGCGGTAAATGAGCTCTAGAATAACCGTTGGTGAGTTATAGGTGTTAATTGGTATCGTTTGCATAGAGGTAGTATACTACACATACATGGTGTAACGGAAGTGATTCTGTTATGCTTAAAGAGATGAATGACTCTTCTTTTGAACTCATAGCAGAAACTCCCCGTTTTTTAGTTGTTGCTAAACGTGGGGGCTTGGCAACAGTACCGTTGGCCAAAGAGAGAGGAAAGAAAACTTTGCTCTCTGAGGTGGGAAATTACTTTAGTGAAGTGTTGTTGCCCATGGGAAGTCAAAGCCATGAAGGTGGTATCTTGCACCGCTTAGATAGTGAAACCTGTGGGTTGGTACTGATCGCCCGTGATAGAGTGACCTATACTACCTTAAAACAATCTCAACAAAATGGTCATTTTATAAAAACATATCTGGCCGCTACTAAACCTTCGCGCTACACTGAAGGGTTTCCCCCTTTTCCAGATAAAGGAACAGACTATTGGGTCTTAGAGAGCCGCTTCAGAGCTTATAAAGCAGGACATAAAGAAGTACGCCCTGTTACAGCAGATTCATCCTCATTAGTTCAAAAAAAAGGGGGTAGTGTCATCTATCGTACTACCATTGAACGTAAGGGGTTTAACAAGCAAGACGAATTGGTCTATCAGTGTAGTTTGGTTCGTGGATTTAGACACCAAGTTCGGTGCCATTTAGCGTGGAGCCTCAATCCGATCGTAGGAGACCGTTTATATGGAGGTGTGAGAGCAGATTCTCTTCATCTCGCGGCCGTTCAATTGCAATTTGTAGATCCTGAAAGTAACAGTTGGTCCGAATATGTTTGGCTAGATCCTCCCGAGTGGACCTCTTATAGCTAAATCACTATAATGACGTTTATAGTATTTTTCAAAGGAAGGAAGGGATGTTATGTCTAAATCCAAAGAACGTGATCTAGCCCGTCTATTGGTCCAGTTTTCAGTAAACCTCCAAGAGGGAGAGAGCTGTTTGATTAATGCCGTTGATGTTCCCGAACACATGGTTGAAGAGCTAATCCAGGCTGTCTATGACGCTGGAGGCTATCCTCAGGTCAATCTAACAACGATTAGGCTTGAACGGGCCTTGATCGCTGGGGCCAACAAGGCCAGCTTAGATCTCTGGGCAGATTGTGATGCCTACCGCATGGGTAAAATGGATGCTTTTATTGGTATCCGCGGTATTGTTAACCCACGCGAAATGGCTTCCCTCACTTCGTCTTACCATGAGTATATGCGCACCTACAATACCCCGGTCCATCATGCTATTCGAGTGCCCCATACTAAATGGGTGGTCTTGCGTTATCCAACCCCCCTCATGGCCTACCAAGCCTCTATGTCGATGGGTGAGTTCGAAGATTTCTTTTATAAGGTGACTATTGGTGTCGATTATGAGGCAATGAATAAAGCGATGCAAAAGGCAAAAGTGTTTCTTGATGCAGCCGATAAAGTTCACATCCTTGCTCAAGGTACCGATCTGAAATTTTCTATTAAAGGGATGGGTGCGATCCCCTGTGCCGGCGAGAAAAACATTCCAGATGGAGAAATTTATTCTTGTCCGGTCCGCGATAGCATTGAAGGTACCATTACCTACAACACCCCCTCAACTTATAATGGGCATTGTTTTTCCGATGTCTCTTTTACCATTAAGAAGGGTAAGATTGTAGAAGCTACAGCCGATGATACTGATGCTTTAAACGCGGTACTTGATACCGACGAAGGATCCCGTTACTTTGGAGAATTTGCCTTAGGGTGTAATCCAAATATCACGTTTGCCATGGACAATACCCTTTTTGATGAAAAGATTGCTGGTTCAATTCATTTGACACCTGGAAATGCCTATGAAGATTGTGATAACGGCAATCGTAGCGCAGTTCACTGGGATCTTGTCCAGATTCAAACACCCACATATGGGGGAGGTGAGATTTGGATGGATGGTGAGTTAATCCGTAAAGATGGTGTTTTTGTCCATGAGGCCTTTGTTGATTTAAACTTCAATAAGCAGCATTAAAAACAATAGTGCGGTTGTTGAACACCATTATACGGTGCTCAAGATGGGCCTGTACAGCTCGCGAGAGCACCTGCCGTTCAACGTCTTTGCCAATCTTTTTTAATCCAGCGGGACTCAGTTCATGATTTACCCTAACCACATCTTGTTCAATAATTGGACCTTGATCGAGATCTTCTGAAGCATAGTGAGCTGTCGCCCCAATCATTTTAACGCCCCGTTCATAGGCTCTGAGATAGGGATTAGCCCCTTGGAAAGCGGGGAGGAAAGCATGGTGAATGTTGATGACTCGCTCTCTCCAAGCGTGGGTAAATTGAGGAGTGAGGATTTGCATGTAGCGGGCCAGTACCACCAAATCTATATTATGCTTGGTTAATAATGTTTGGATTTGAGCCTCTTGTTCCAGCTTGGTCTCTTTCGTAATAGGAAGATAGTAGAAAGGGACTCTGAACTGATCGGCAATATGTTCTAGATCTGGATGGTTGCTAATGATCAAGGGAATATCGCAGACAAGATCACCTTCATGCTGTCGACTTAAAAGATCAAACAGGCAATGGCTAGTTTTAGAGACCAAGATTGCCACTCGGTTACGATAGTCAGTAAAATGACACTCCCAAGTTAAACCAAGATGAGCTGCAAATTTCCCAAACTCTTCTTGCAACACTTTGCGAGTGGTCATCAAGTCCTTAAGATCAAGTTCTAAGCGCATATAATAACGCATCTCTCGCGTATCAGAGTGTTGTTGGCAATGGAGAATATTGTATCCCTGCCCATAAAAATAGTCTGAAATTGCTGCTAATAAACCTTTACGGTCGGAACACTGAATGAGAAAAATAATTTTATGCATATATTGCGCTCCTTAATAAAACACGAAGTTTGTTATGTAGTGGTACAGCTAAGCGAGTTGTTAAAAATCCATTTCTTCAGAAAAAGGAGCTAAGGTAGGTTCTTGTACATGCTCTTCTTCAGTGGGGGTAAGTAATATTTCAACCTTTCGTTCTATTTCGCTCAACTGCTTTTCTGTGTTACGGGCAATGGCGACCCCCTCCTCGAATAGGGCGATCGCCTCAGAAAGGGGTGTTTCATTATTTTTAAGTTTTTTAGTTATCTCTTCCATTCTCTCTATATCTTGTTCAAAGCTCATGGTTGAATCTCCTCTTGGTTAATTGTTTTGGTGATGGCTTCAGCTGAGCCGCTAGCGAATTGGATTGCTATCTTTTTATTTATTTCCAATTGTTGGGCATTGGAAACAATCGTCGATTTTGGCCCCTGGGTAACAATTGCGTAACCGCGCTTAAGAACTGCTAACGGTGAAAGTGCTTCTAATTCTGATTCGATGAGTTTTAGTTTTGATCGGAACAAATGTAATTTTTCGTTCATGATTCTTACCATCTGTTCTCGGTTATCATCAGTACGGAGATGCCCCTCTTCTAAGCGGCGTCGAAAATATTCATTCATCCGCTCTGGTGTAAATAAAGCGAGGCGACTTTTAGTTAGTTCCAAGCGATTACGTAAAAGGTGGGCCATTGTACCTATTCGGGATGTATAAGCTTGGAGAATTTCAGAAAGGGGAGGACTGACTAATTCAGCTGCTGCTGAAGGGGTCGGAGCCCGCATGTCTGCAGCATAATCACTTAAAGCCCAATCTGTTTCATGGCCCACTGCACTTATTATGGGAATATTTGAAGCAACAATAGCTTCAATGACTCGTTGATCACTAAACGGGAAAAGGTCTTCAAGCGAACCACCACCACGGCCAACGATGAGGACATCGGCGAGGTTAAACCGGTTGGCATTTTCTATTTGAGCAGCAATCTGTGAGCCGGCATTTTCTCCTTGGACTAACGCTGGCAATACCACCACGTCAATAGTGGGGTTACGTCGTTTTAGGACTTGAAGGATATCGCGAATAGCAGCTCCCGTAGGGCTTGTTACCACCCCAACTCGTTTAGGATAGGAAGGCAAAGGTCGCTTACGTTCTGCATCAAAATAACCGGCGGCCGCAAAGGCTCGTTTCCGTTGTTCCAAGAGAGCTAAAAGATCTCCAGTCCCCGCTAATTTCATTGTTTCACAAATAATTTGGTAGATTCCTCGTTTGGCATAAACCGAGACACCTCCAGTTATTATGATTCGATCGCCATTTTTAGGGATAAAAGGGACACGCCAACTCTTCGATTTAAACATAACCGCTTGAATGGCGGCTTCGCTATCGTGTAATTCGAAATACCAGTGACCGCTGGCAGCAGGGCGGAAGTTAAAGATTTCTCCTTCTACTGTGAGTCCAAAAAAAGAACCCTCAAGTGTTTGTTTGATGAGCTGTGTGAGATCTTCGACAGAGAAAATATGATCTTCAAACAACGTATTCACTTTACATCTCCTGTTTGTTCTGACTTTTTCCACGAGCTGTGTTGAATTAAGAAGCCCAGACTAGAAAAGAGTATAGCCAGCAGAATAAATAACCAAATAGGCAAGTAGTAGAACTTGGTGAAGAGGAAGGCGACTAACACCCCACCTACCACCGCGGTAGTCCAAATACTATACAATTCTCTTTGCCAAAGGCGCAAGGTGACGGCCACTAATGCGCTCACTGCCATGAATGCCAACACAACCGCTTGGGGCAGGTTAAGTTTGCTCACAACCGAGATGGCCGCAGTGGCGAAGGCAAAGAGAATGAACGTACTAAGAGCATTTCCTAGGCGCGGGAATTTTAGTTGCAGGAAAAAAGTTGTTGTTACTACAAATAACAACCCTAAAATAGTCCAGGTGAGTTCAGTTTTAACTAGAAGAATTAACACCTCTGTAGAACCAGTACTAGAGCTGAGCATTTCAGAAAACATTTGACGATAAAAGATGTAAGCCAAGGCGGTAAGAGTTATTAAGGTTGCCCCTAGTGCCATGCGCAGAAAGCCTAGTAGTCGCTCTAATTTAAATCCCATACATCCCAGTATTGAGGCACCAATAACTGTAAGGATCATTACTATACTTCCCAAATTTCATACTCCATCGTCAATAATAATAAAAAAGACAGCCCAAGCGAGCTGCCTCATTGAAACACATAAATGTGTTCATCTGTCAATCGGAGAGAATCGCGCCGGTGGGACATGCGTCAACACATGCGCCACAACTGATGCACATCTCAGGGTCAATTACGTAAATATCGCCTTCTGAAATGGCCTCAACGGGACACTCAGGGAGACAGGATCCACATGCAATGCATTCGTCTGTAATAGTGTAAGCCATAGTAGACTCCTTATGCTTTTTTTATACGGTTTTGACTATATACCCATCTGTAACAGTCGTCAAGGCTTGCTAGAGAATCACCTTCACTATATAGTCAAAAAGATGATAAAACTACAAGGAGTTGGGGTGATTATCGATGAGTAAACAGTTGGTGTTAGCAGAAAAACCGAGTGTAGGACGTGAATTAGCACGAGTATTGGGTTGCACAACAAGAGAGCGGGGCTATAGTGAAGGTGAACACTACGTAGTTACTTGGGCCTTGGGCCATTTAATAGAATTGGCTGAACCGGCGGCCTATAACAATCGTTACCGACGCTGGTCTTTGGAAGACTTACCCATGTTACCTAAAACGCTCAAGCAAACAGTAATGGAGCAAACTGCTGATCAATATCGCGTAGTTGAATCGTTATTAAAGCGCCAAGATATTGAAACCTTAATAATCGCTACCGATGCGGGGCGTGAAGGAGAATTGGTCGCTCGCTGGATAATGAGAGTGGCTGGATGGGACAAGGCGGTAAAACGACTTTGGATTAGTAGCCAAACCGATGCTGCTATTGCCCAAGGCTTTACCAAATTGAAAGAAGGCGCATTATATGAAAACCTGTTTGCTGCCGCTGAAGCCCGTGCTGCTGCTGACTGGTATGTTGGATTGAATGTTACGCGAGCGCTGACGTGTCGCTATGATGCTAAGCTCTCCGCTGGGCGGGTGCAGACTCCTACTTTGGCATTGATGACCGAAAGAGAAGATGAGATTGAAGCGTTCTCAGGAGGATTTTACTGGACTATCCGAGCCGATTTTAATGGCTTTACGGCCTCTTATCAGGATGTTGAAGGTTCAATAAGGATTCCATCAGAAAAATTAGCAAACCAGATTGCAGAGGCAATCAAAGACCAAACTGGTACCGTTGTCTCCATTGAAACCACCGAGAAGGTGGAACAACCTCCACTCGCTTATGATTTGACCGAGCTACAACGCGATGCTAATTTACAGCTCTCTTTTTCAGCCAAGGATACATTAGACATCTTACAGCGCTTATATGAGAAATACAAAATAGTAACCTATCCTCGCACAGACAGTCGTTATATTACCCCAGACATTGTGCCAACATTATCTGGACGATTACAAGCACTCGAGGCAACCCCATTTGGACAAGTTGCAACCCTCTATATCGATCATGGATACCGCAAAGATATGGACCGTTTTGTCATGGAAAGTGGGGTAACCGACCACCATGCCATAATTCCCACTGAACAGCGTGTTGATATAGCGCGGCTAACAAAGGAAGAACGGGCCTTGTGGGAGCTCATTACCATACGGTTTATGGAGGTATTATCGGGTGATTATGTCTATCAAAGTTCATTAATTGAGGTGCAGGTTGCCGGTTATCGGTTTGTGACGCGCACCATTAATCCCATTCGGCAAGGTTGGCGTGACATGGCTCGCTTGGTAGGGCGCCGTAACAACGTCACTGAAGAGGATCTGTCTGAACAACCCCTTGAGAATCTCAGTGTCGATCAACCAGTAACGGTGGGGGCTATTCGTACTCGTCGTAATACTACAAATCCTCCCGATCGCTATACTGAAGCAACGCTGCTTTCAGCTATGGAGCATGCGGGACGGTTTGTCGAGGATACGTTATTGAAAAAAAGGCTGGGAGGTGGGTTAGGAACTTCTGCTACACGAGCTGATATCATCGAAAAATTATTGCAAAACTATTATATTGAGCGTGATGGTAAGTATTTAGTGCCCACCCCCAAAGGACGTGAGTTAGTGCGCCTAGCTCCGCCAGAGCTGTGTTCACCAATTTTAACTGCTCAGTGGGAAGATCGCTTAGCTGCTATTGCAGAGGGGAAAGAAACTCAAGAAGAGTTCTTGGAAGATATTAAACAAAATACAAAAACTCTAGTTTTTGCCGTTAAGGCCAACACAGAAAAGTTTTCACCCCAATTTCCTAATGGTAAAAGCTGCCCGTACTGCAGCTCTCCGATGCAAAAGGCAACAGATGAATTTGGGCAAGTCCATTTTATCTGCCAAAGACTCTCGTGTAGTTATGAGGAGGCCTTGGTAAAACGAAGAATAACTCCACCCGAGGTTTCTGCGCCAGCCAAAAAAGTTGCCGTACGCGTTAAACCTATGGCCGCCTCTTCTGCTAGTGGTAAAAAGATTGTCGTGGTGAAAAAGAGTAAGAAAAAGGTGAATCTTCCCACAGAACAGTGGGAGACTGTAGTTGAAGTTGTTCAAAGGTCTAAGCTAGAACGACGCCCTTCCTTTACTGCTAGTAGTAACACTGTCCAAAGAAAGCGAAACAGTTCCAGCGCTCCCCGAAAAGAACCAAGAAAACCAACTCCTCCTAAATCAGACTCGGGAAGCACTTTTGCTGATTTTTTAGCGGCTAGTGAAAAACGGAAGAAAGAACGAGATAAACAAAAAAGGAAATAAGGGAGAAGTCCCCTAATTGCCCCTGATTTTGTGGTACAGTAAACCCATGCAGGAACCTTATAAGTAAAACAAGGGGTATATCTATGAATAAGTCGCTCCGTATTGCTGTGGTTGGCGCTCTTGGTGCTGTTGGACAAGAGATGCTAGAAATACTTGGAACATCCTCATTACCCATTAGTAAAATAAAGGCGTTAGACACAGCTACTAATGTTGGCAAAAAGGTGTTCTGTAGAGGAGCAAAGTGGTTGGTAGAAGAGGCTCGTCCTGGTTCTTTTACTGATGTCGATATTGCTCTATTTAGTGCTGGGGGGGCTGCAAGTGCAGAGTTAGCCCCCATAGCAGTTGCAGAGGGGGCCATTGTAGTCGACAATTCCAGCCATTGGCGCATGTCAGAAGGAGTCCCCTTAGTAATTCCAGAAGTCAACTCACAAGCCTTATTGAAGCACAAAGGCCTTATTGCCAATCCGAATTGTTCTACTATCCAAATGGCACTAGTTCTTAAACCATTACACGATCGCTTCACCATTACACGAGTCGTAGTGTCTACTTATCAGGCTGTCTCGGGCAGTGGAGTGGCCGCTATTAGGGAACTGCGCACTCAAAGCAACGCAATTCTGGCAGGAAAAGCTGTGGAAGCAGAGGTATATCCTCACCAAATAGCATTCAACGCTATTGCGCAAATTGATGTTTTCGAGGACAACGGTTATACCAAAGAAGAGCTGAAGTTGGTGAACGAAACTAATAAAATACTCGAGTCATCTATTAAAATCTCTCCCACTGCTGTTCGCATTCCGGTATTCAGAGGCCACAGTGAATCTTTGAATATTGAGTTTAGTCAAAGTTATGCTATAGAAGAGGTCGTTTCAATTCTATCCCAAGGGCCAGGCATTAAAGTCTTAGATGATCCCACATTATCACAATATCCCACACCGGTGGATTGTACCGGTAAAGACTTAGTTTACGTAGGGAGAATTCGACGTGATATCTCTTTAAAACGGGGTTTAAATCTTTGGATTGTTTCCGATAATCTCCGTAAGGGAGCCGCTTTAAATACGGTGCAAATTGCCGAGAAATTGGTGGAATTGAACTTGCTCAATCGTCGTTGATTAACCGAGCTTAAATTCTGTGTTCACTACCTGTATTGCACGGTCGGCCAGATCGGTCGAGACGAGACAAGAAATCGTATTTGCCAAAGTGCTCAACGCCACTATAGGGATCTTTTCTTGGGCCATACAGGTTAGAAGACGAGAAGCAACCTCTTTTTGTTGATCTGCGCTGAATGTGAGCTTTGTTATCTTATCTTCAATCCTGAAGCAAACTTCGGGGTAATCGGTGCAGATTTGGGTAAGTAAATACTCAACTGTCTGACGATGTTTTTCTTTTATAGCGCATGAAAGAGTCCAAAGGGTCTCAGATGCATGGATCTGGTTAATCATATCGGGTGAAATACCATTTTGATCAAAGGCTGAATACAGATGCGAAATTATGGTTGAATCAGCACCAATATTCGTGACAGAGATTAATACTTCATTATGCGACACAGTCAACGCAGGACCAGCTTGTGTTTCATTAATCATCTCCTGCATGGTGAAAAGACCTTGTTTTTGCCCGACTAGATAACGGGCTGCTGCAATAGCACCAGTAGCGAAGACCTTTCGAGAAAAGGCTTGGTGGCCAATAGAGACGACCTCATCTTCTCCTGCAAAAAAGACTTCATGTTCACCTACAATCGTGCCGCCTCGTAGCGAGTGAATTCCAATTTCATCGCGCTGGCGCAACACATCACCCCCTTCACGACCACACACATTGTAAAGGGGTTTTTTGCTCACCTCTTTAATAGAGTGTGCCAACATTAATGCGGTACCACTGGGGGCATCTTTTTTGAAGTGGTGGTGTTTTTCAACAATTTCAACGTCCCAGTTATCGCCAAGGACTTGTGTAGTATTTTGAAGCAGCTGTTGGACCAAATTAATACCTAGCGACATATTTCCCGATCTAAAAATAGCAATCTTATGGGCAGCTTGATCAAGAAGATTAAGTTCAGCCGCTGTTAAGCCGGTAGTTGCAACCACTGCTGGGAGTTTGCGCTCAATTGCTGTTGGTAGGTATGTTACCAAAGATGCAGCGCTAGAAAAGTCGATCATAACATCTGCACTGACCGTGCAGGCTCCTAAGGAATCGAAAATAGGGTAGGCACGGTCAGTTTTAATGACATCAATTCCAGCTACGACTTCCATATCGTTTGTAGTTGCAATAAGGTCGGTCAGTACACTCCCCATTCGGCCACTACATCCATTGAGAATTACCTTAATCATGGGCTACCCCTTGTTATATTTATTATTTTGACGTTATAGTAAAAACAATAATTGTGCAATAATAACAATTACATGTTACAAAAGTTAGCTTAATTTCAGTTGAACTC
>JAQVOO010000119.1 GCA_028702575.1 Sphaerochaetaceae bacterium | reverse complement strand
CCAGCTTCAGGTATTTACGTCTGTCATCTATGAATTGATGAATACCGAGGGAGTGAAACACTTTGCTTAGCGCAGCATACCCAATATTTTTCACACAGTCATAACTTCCAGTATGTTCATCAAAAGGAAGCATGGCTTCAGGCATGAATTCTATCGTAATTGCCTTTTGCCGTTCCTTTTGTTCACGGGTCATCTCTTTTGCCACCTGTTTAAAATGAGCTAGCGGATCATCATAGAGGTGGGTAAACTCATCCACATACCCGATACGTTCAATCATCCGGTGTTTGACTTTTCCGTTTTCTGTATACCCTTCAACTATCATCATCAGAGACCTACCAGTCTTCTTTTCTAGGAGTGTTTTTACAAACATGGGGCATCTCTCTATGGGATAGTATAGCATAACGGACAATAGGTAAATTCTATAATAAAAATAAATAATGCAAAAAAAAGACCCCGCTAGGGGCTTATAGTTTCGATTTTGCTATTCTACGCTTTATGTATAAGTGACAAAGACCGGGGTTGCTTAATCTGTGTTGTAATCCTTCGCAAAGTCCCTTTCCTTTTAGTACTCATCGGTGTATATTTATTGTGGTAATGTATTACAGGAGGAACCAAATGAGTGAAGTTACGTTGACAAAAGCCAACTTTGAAGCAGAAGTATTAAAATCCACAGTCCCCGTCCTAGTTGATTTTTGGGCTGTTTGGTGTGGTCCCTGCAAGATGGTTGCCCCTGCGGTTGCTAAACTTGCTGAAAATCATGCTGGGAAAATAAAGGTAGGCAAAGTAAATGTTGATGAGCAGCCTGAATTAGCTGAGAAGTACAATATTTCCAGTATTCCCACCCTAACCTTATTTAAAGATGGAAAAGTGGTGAATCAGCGCATTGGAGCTGTTTCTCTAGCAGTACTGGAGTCCTTTGTTGCCGAATATGTCTAATAGATGACGAAAGACATGGTATTACCGGATGTGGCAACATATCCGGTATATTTTTTCCTTACGGGGCGTACCGCTCACTCGTGTTAACTTTTCCAAAGCTAGCTTTACTGGTAGGGACTATATACCAATCATTTTTAGTGTTGGTATCGACCCCCTTTTCACGGCAGAACGAGCGAGTAGCAGTACTATAAGTACTATCCACTGCTGTTTCAGGGATTATGGGTAGTGGTTCCCAATTTCCGGTTGACTCTAGTGTGCGAACGCGTTGACATACTTTATTTGTCCCAAATCCGCCATAGTTTGTATCTGAATCACTAGTGCGATTGCTGTATACTACCGCATCGATGATACTCCCATTAGGAGCATCATACAGGCTAATTACTCCATTATTAGCCCCTAAACCAACAGAGCCGCCATCAAATTCTATGCTGTGTTCTTGGCTGAAATCTTTTCCATATTGAATCACAATGTAATCTCCAGCGCTTACTTCAAAACTGGGAAGGATGCATTGGCTATCATAAGTTGATGCTACTCCATCATAAATGGTTATCCCGGCTAGGTTGCCCTCTGTTTTAGCCCATAATTCTATTCGATCAGGATTATTACCACTCCCTTTGGTCGTAAATTCATTAATAAGCAAGGTTGGAATTCGTTCATTAAAACCCCACACTCCCACTTTGAATGTTAATGTATTTCCAACCACATCTCTAACACGCCCTTCAATTTCTACACGTTGACCGGCACTGAGCGCTTCTGCAAATGTGATAATAATCGTCTCTTCAAATGGAACAACTGAGATGATTTTTACAGAGTCGGTAGTACAAGAAAAATCTTGAGGTGTGCAGAAGACTGTCTCGTTAAAATAGCAGGTAGCTTGGTGAGACGTAGTTGATTTTGATGCCAGAAGGAGAGGGCTTTGCTGGTCTTGACCCAAGAGGACATTATAGAGTTCACGTTGTGGCTGGGCCTCGCAGGCGTTGAGGGTAACAGTGAGTAGGATTGCTATGCATAGGTGTAGGTATAGTTTCATAATTCCCCCTTATGAGAATTACGATGGTGAGAGGGATATTGATTGACCTCTTGTGCCAAGTTCTACTACACTTTGCCCAATGAGGGGGATAATGATGGGTAAATTATGGCAAAAAGGTTACACTCTCGATGCTTTAATGGAAGAGTTTACCGTTGGTAATGATTACCAAAACGATGCTAACTTAGTCGTTTCTGATTGTATTGCTTCCATTGCACATGCTCGGACCCTCCATAAAGCCGACCTTCTCACCCAAGGCGAACTGAATCTCTTAGAAGAAGGATTTCAAGAAATCTTAACTCTCGCTATTGAGGGCGAGTTTGTAATTAATGTGAGTGATGAAGATTGCCATACCGCTATTGAAGCTTATTTAACCAGAAGCGTAGGAGAAGTAGGCAAGAAAATTCACACAGGCCGTTCAAGGAATGATCAAGTTCAAACTGCGTTACGCCTCTGGATGAGAGAATTTCTAGTCCGTTTTGCCCAAGAAACTACCCAGCTAGCCATCTCGTTATTAGAATTCGCCCAATTACATCAATGGATTCCTATGCCGGGGCGAACTCACATGCAATTAGCTATGCCCTCATCTGTGGGCTTGTGGGCGGCTGCCTTTGCTGAGGAACTCCTAGATGAAGTTTCCCACTTACGCCACTTAGATTCTTTATTTGACCAGTCTCCACTCGGTTCAGCGGCCAGTTATGGGACCCCTTTACCTCTTGATCGTAAGTATGCTGCCAAACAGCTGGGCTTTGCTAAGGTGCAAAACAATGTCCTATATGCAAACAACAGTCGTGGAAAATTCGAGGCAATGCTACTCGATGGTTGCGACTACGTTACCTTGACGTTGAGCAAGCTGGCTCAGGATCTGATCCTATTTTCTTTGCCGGAAATTGGCTATTTTTCTCTTCCAAAGGAGCTCTGTACAGGAAGTAGTATTATGCCTCAAAAACGTAATCCGGATGGGTTGGAATTAACTAGAAGCCGTAGCGCGGTCGTCTCAGCGTGTGCCCAACAGGTAAAATCGATTATTCGCAGTCTCCCCTCTGGTTATAATCGTGATTTCCAAGACACAAAAGAGCCGTTGTTGAGAGGGGCCAAAGCAGCTTTACTTACCGTGCGAGTTATGCGTCTAATGATACAACAGCTAAAAGTACATGAGGGGGCCTTGCGAAGCGGTTGCTCCAATGAGTTATATGCTACAGATGAAGTACTCAAGCGCTTAATGAAGGGTGGATCGTTTCGTGATGTGTACAAGGATGTTGGCATGCATCTAGATTCTGTTAAGAGTTATGATGCCGATGCAACTATTCGCAACCGAACGAGCGAGGGAACCACAGGGAATCTGGGTTTAGAGCAGACTCTATCACAGGCTCAAGCAATGCTAAGAGCCTGTGAAGAGCGTGGAGCATTGTTAACACAGACCTATTGGCAACTTTCTTCAGCGGTAATAAGTCTAATTAACTGGTAAAACTGTCTATAAAGTCCATAAAACGCCAGCAGTAGTGGTGAAAATGCCTATTAAAGGAACATAGGAATTTACCAATCCCCACGTTTGTTCTTCGGTTACGATGTAAACAGCGATTGGTACGTTTAAGTTGACGAAGAGGCCGGTGTTTTTATTGGGTATCCAATATTCACCTTTGATAGTTCCGCCGGCCACTCCAAACATTCCGGTTGTGAAATCGGTGAAGGCTACCGTACTAATACCAAGTTTTAAATCAAAGTTATCCCCTAACGGAATTGGTGCAGTTACATCTCCGGTTACAGTGAAGTAAGGGGTGAAGAAATCTCCATCTGTTTCTCCTCCCAGCCATTCAATATATTTAAAACCTAAGGGATAGTTCACTCCGGCATTAATTGCGATTGGGCCGAGGGGAATATCGACCACAACTCCTGTAGTTAGAAATCCGATTTGCGCCCCAAGGGCAATACCATTGTGCGGACGGGCCGCCACTGGGCTTATAATTAGAACCAAAAGCATCATCAGTAAGATTGTACGTATCTTTTTCATAGTGTTCTCCTCTATGTATTCCCTTGCTATAATATAAATTATCTAAGCAAATCGAATGCGTTTCTTCGTTAATACAAATATATAACAATAGAATTGAAAAAAAGTTGCAAAAATAAATACATTATGCGCGAGTAATTGAAATGCTGTTGAATCTAAACCATCTCTTGTGGTAGAGTACGGCCATGAGCATTGTTAAACCGCATAAGCTAGGGATTATTGCCGGACCGGGTTCTGAGTATTTTGCTGGGAAAGTTCTTAAACACTTGAGAAGGCTCTATTTAGATAGATATCAAAAACTTAGTGCTTCTATGGTGAAGCGTCATAATATGACACCTGAAGAACTACTGGATTTGGTTACCCTGAACGACGATCTCGTCAGTAAAAAAATCCCGCGGGGACGTAAGCCGAAAGCGTATACCTGTCCTGATTTTGAAATTCCGGTAAAATACACAAAATTTGCTAATGGAGAAGTAAAGGCAGAGATATTGCAAGCTGTACGTGGTTTGCGTTTATTTATCATCTATGATGTAGCTAATCAGTACCCCATCCCATTAGCAGGTTCCGATGAACCTGTTTGTGTGACCATCAACGATCATGTTATGTTTCTCTTTACCACTGTCAATGCCCTCAAGAATGCAGGTGTGGATAGTGTTACATTAGTGTTGCCAACTTATCCGTATGCGCGTCAACATAAAAAGAGTGGTCGTGAGGCTCTCACGGCAGCTTTATTTGGGCGGATGTGTGAAAATATGGGGGTAGAGCGCATTATTACCTTAGATATTCACTCACGAGAAATTGAGAACTGCTTTAACCAAACCCATCTAGAAAATTTGCATGCTAGTTATCAAGCACTTATTAAACTCCATAAGGTGATTGACTTTAGTGATCCCGATTTAGTGGTTGTGAGTCCCGATACTGGTGCGGTAGGGCGCAATAAGTTTTACGCAGAGGCTTTGCACAGGCCCTTGGCCATTTTATATAAAGAACGGGATTATTCAGTCGTGAGTAAAGATGCTAAGCATTCCAATATCCGCAGTATTAGCTTAATCGGTGATGTTAAAGGTAAGACAGTCCTTATGGCCGACGATATGATTGGCACTGGTGGTACTTTGCTTATTGCTATGCGGGAATTAAAGAGGCTGGGTGCAAAAAAGATTATCTGTCTGGTCAGTTTACCGTTTTTTAATGGAAATGCTCGGGATGAATTTGAAAAAGCGTATCAAGAAGATGTTTTCTACCGAGTCATTGGAACGAATGCAGTCTTCCACGATAAGACTCTTACTGATAAAGAGTGGTTCATTCAAGCCGATGTAACCGAACTTTTTGCTCGGGTAATAAGCCGCCTTCACCATGGACGACCTCTAAGTCCTCTATTAGACAATCGGCAATTTATCCATCGGCTGGTTAATATGAGTCAGGCCAATCCGCAGGCTCCCTTGCCGGGGAGTAAAGCCGTCTACCGCGACCGTAAATAGCGGTTAAGGTTTGGTTCTCCTCGGCTGGCTGCCAAGCCCTGATAACACACAACGGCGTTGTGTGCACCCCCATCTAAACAGGAGAGTGTCCATGAAAATGTCAGATAGAATTTCAAGTTTCCAAGCTTCACCCATACGGAGACTGGTCCCCTATGCCAACGAAGCAAAGCGGCGTGGAGTTCACGTTTTTCACTTGAATATTGGTCAACCCGATATTAAAACCCCACCACAAGTTTTAGAAGCGATTAAAAATTATTCACAGCAAATTATAGAATATGGACCAAGTGAAGGCGAAGCTAAACTGCTTGAAGCTCTGCCGGCCTACTATAAAGACTTTGGGATCGATATCTCTAGTGATGATATTATGATCACAACTGGGGCCAGTGAGGCGATCCAATTTGCTTTCATGACATTATGCGATCCTGACGATGAAATTATTGTTCCTGAGCCCTATTATACAAATGTGGGTTCATTTGCCAAAGGGGCTGGTGTGGTTCTTAAGCCAGTCACTTCTCGAATTGAAGATGGATTTACGTTACCAGACATTGCCCAATTTGAGGCTCAAGTCACTTCTAAAACGAGAGCAATTTTACTATGTAGTCCCAACAATCCAACTGGGCATGTTTATACTGACGCGGAATTTCGCCAAATTCTTGAATTAGTTGAAAGACTCGATTTGTTTCTCATTGTCGATGAAGTGTATCGTGAGTTCTGTTATGAGGGGAAATGTTTTACCAGTATTTTACAGTATCCCGCCTATGCAGATCGAGTGGTTCTTATCGATTCTTTTTCAAAACGATATAGCATGTGTGGGGCCCGTATTGGGATGTTGATTAGTCGTAATCATGAAGTTCTCGAGGGAGCGTTGAAACTGGCTCAAGCTCGTCTTTGCCCCCCTGATATAGAGCAAGTAGCGGCAATTGCAGCGCTTCAAACACCGCCTGAATACTTGGATTTGGTTCGTGCTGAATATGAAAAAAGACGTGATTTTATAGTTCAAGAATTACATAACATACCAGGGGTGGTTTGTAGTGCGCCAAAAGGAGCTTTTTATCTGGTAGCTCAATT
>JAQVOO010000118.1 GCA_028702575.1 Sphaerochaetaceae bacterium | reverse complement strand
GAATCTGTATAACTCCGCGTAGCTTTAGCTTGCAGGACGCTCTCTCCATTAATACCTCCACTTAGCAACGAATCTCCACTTTCGACTACTTGGGGCAAAGACTCACCAGTGAGCGCTTTGGTATCAATGAGAGAAGTTCCTTCAGTAACAACTGCATCGACCGGAATTTTTTCACCGGGACGGATGAGAAGGATGTCACCAATTACTATCTGTTCTGGTTTTACGGTTACGTGTTTTCCATCACGAATGACGGTAGCGTTAAGCGGCTTAATGTCCATCAGTTTTTCAATAGAGGTGCGTGAACGATGAACTGCAATTTCTTGAAAATATTCACCGACTTGGTAAAAGGCCATGACTGCAACCGCTTCAGAGTATTGGCTAATAGCAAAAGCCCCTATCGTTGCTACTGTCATTAAAAAGTTTTCATCGAATACTTTACCGCGAAAAATGTTTCTGACGGCTCTAAAGACTATATCGTAGCCGCTGATCAGATAAGCTCCTACAAATAGTAAAAAACTTAGCGTCTGATTAGTTGTGGCAATCGCAAAATATAATGCGATTAAAGATGCAAGTATACGCACTGGAATACGGATAAATCTCTGCCAGCGTAAAGCATGTGGTTTTGGGATAGTTTTCCCTTGTTCTTCTAATGTAGCTGTTACCTCCGCATCAGTCTTGCGGATGGCCGCTTGAATACGCTCATCGAGATCTTTTGGTGCTGGTTCTTTAGCAACTACCTCTATTTTATAGTTGAGCAGATTGATTCTTGAAGATGTTACCCCATCTATCTTTGCAACAGCTTCTTCAATGTTGCTGGCGCATCCAGCGCAATCGATTCCTTCTAATGTATATATTCGTTGGATTGCCATAGTACCTCTCTATAGATTGACATATGATTGATCGTTCATATTATAAATATGTACCTAACCTGTCAAGAGCGTCAACATAAAGACAAGAGGGCTTTAAGCTGACGTTGCAGGAGATTTTCAAAGTAATTTGGATCGCCCAAAGGGACTTCTCCGTAGGACTCAACTTTTCTTCAATGATACACAAGATTCACTGGAGAAATCGGAATGAACATCCGATAGTATCTAAACGCACTAATGATCGTTTTTATGAGATATTTTTGAGTGATTCGCGCTCAATAATGCGATAGGGAATTTGAATATGGCGTTCAACAATCTCTTTTTTGCTAATAAGGGAAAATAATAACTGAGCAGCTTGTCTCCCTTTTTCCTCGCCAGGTTGGTCGACTGTAGTTAAAGAGGGACGGTGGTAAGCTGATTCTGGGATATTGTCGAAGCCCACCACCGAGATGTCGTCTGGAACGGCGATGTGGTGCTCTTTGAATGCTAAAATCGCACCAATAGCCACAATATCACTCATAGTAACCACACACGTTGGGCGTTGTTTGGCATTGAGCAGGATCGAAGCCAGATGGCGTCCCTCTTCTATTGTACAGGCACAAGTATGCATAATAATCGTCGGGGAAGAGAGATTAAGTCCATACTCCTGTAATGCTTTTACATAGCCAGCTAGGCGTGTTCTTTGAATACTTTGCGAAGCACTGTCTTCTTCGATAACTTCCAAGAGGCCCCCAATGGCAATACGACGATGTCCGGCTGCGAGGACAAGACGCATGATGTCATAGGCAGCTTGTTCATCATTGACATTCACTGAAGGTATTTGGGTGGAAGGGACTCCATCAATGGTCACAAAAGGTAATTTACGCTTCAAAAGGAGATCGAAAACTTCCATTTCTGTACCCATTCCCTGAGTAATAAGTCCATCGACAGCAGCACAACGAACGGCTTCTACGACACTCTCATGTAAAGGAGGAATCAAGGTAAGCGTATTACCGTTTTTTTGGCAGACAGCACCGATTCCAAGGAGAACCTCCATAATATAAGGATTACGAAAAGAGTAGTTAATATCTTGGGGTAGGAGAAAGCCGATACTTTGATGGCTTTGTAAAGAAAAGTTACGGGCTAATGGATTAGGATAATAGCCAACTTCTTGGGCAACTTGTAAAATAGTGGCACAAGCTTTAGCCGAAATTCGTGACGGATCGTTAAAAGCAAAAGAGACCGCTGTTTTCGAATAGCCTGAAAGACGGGCAATGTCTTTGATCGTGATCCGCTTCTCTTTAGAATGTTCATCAGGCATGTTAGACATTCCTTTTAAGCAAAAGTATTTCATAGGGGCCTAGAATCACCGGACTGCCAGAAAGGCGGACTTCTTTTCCTTGAGCAAGATCTCTCCAGCTAGCTTCTCGTAATAACACCGAAGTCGACGTATCAATATTGACCATTTTTTGGTATTCGGTAAAGTTAGCCAACACAACAAGCATGTTTGTAACTTCGCCTTCTTCTCGGGGTGTGACCAACATACAAATTACGCCATGGTCATCGGTTGGAGTTATTGAGAGTTGGTTGGCTGAACCAATTAATTCCTCTCCTTTTCGTAAAACAATGAAACGGTGCATGTTTTTAAAAATTAACGAACTTGGCAAGCGTAAATCATCGCGTTTGCTGGCTGTGCTCCAGTCAAATTTACCGCGGTGTAAAAAACGGCTATCACGCGCCTTGTGCATATCGTAGATGTAGCTATAGTCGTTAAGTTGTCCAATTTCATCCCCACTGTAGAGGATTGGGATCCCATTGGCCGCCATACAGAAGGCATGGAGGAGCACAATACGTTTAATTGCTAGTTCCTGTTGATACTCATCGCGTTCGATAAGTCCTTTTTCTAATCCACACAAAGAGGCACAAGTCCCACAATTACGAGCATCGAGGGTTCTAGGATCTGATTCATATAGTTCTCCTCGGCTAAAGCTTCCTGGAAAAGCACCTAAATAAAAATTTATGAGAAATCGTTTATGTTCAAATGGGTCATAGCCAATAGAGCGAGCTACTGATTCCTGAAAGCCCCACCCGATATCATCGTGGCAACGAACATAATTTACCCAACAGGCTCCCGTGGGAATAGTTTGTGGAATATCTTGAATGAGAGCGGCTAGCATACGAGTATCGCGGGTAGCTAATGTATTCCATAATTCCACCATAAACGTGACATTGTAGAGGAGGTGACACTCAGGAGCTTTTTCTGTACCAAAGTAGGGAGCCACATGCTGGGGGGCCATGACCACTTCACCTTTAATGATGGTTGCAGGGGCTACAATTTCTAAAATCAGGCGGAACATGCGCACTAAAGTATGAACCTGAGGCAGATTGCGTGAAGAGGTGCCCCATTCCTTCCAAATATAGGGGATCGCATCTAGACGAAAGATATCGACACCACGATTGGCTAGTTGTAACAAAGCGCGGGCCATTTCAATAAATACTTCATGGTTACTATAATTCAAATCCCATTGGAAGTGGTTAAATGTGGTTAAGACCCAACTCTCCATTTTGGCATTATAGGTGAAATTACCGGGGGCAAGTACCGGAAAGACCTCATTGACTGTTTTCTCATAGGCATCGGGCATAGTGCGATCTTCAAAGATAAAATAGCGTGCTTGGCAATTACTATCACCTTCTTTTGCTCCAAGGGCCCAAGCGTGTTCATCTGAGGTATGATTGAGGACAAAATCGAGACAAATGCTGATGCCTCGACTATGGCAGGCTTGGGCAAAAAAGTCGAATTCTTCATTCGTACCGAAGCGCTCATCAATTGAAGTAAAATCACTGACAGCATACCCTCCATCGTTGAGGGCCTCTGGCATCTCAAAGACAGGCATAATATGGAGGTAGGTAATTCCTAATTCTTCTAAATAGTCAAGTCTTGCTGGCATATTGGCGAATGTTTCTGCAAAATTATCGACGTAGAGCATCATCCCCATCATGGCGGAGTCTTGGTACCACAAAGGGTGCGTTAAGCGTTTTTCATCGAGTTCAAGCATACTATCGCTACGAGCTGACCACTTGAACCGTAGGAGGTTAATGAGATCTTTATACCCCTTTGTTCCATATAGAGAGGTATAGAGGGCTTTTAATTCACCTTCTTGCTGGTTTAAGCGTTTGAGAAATCCTTTATACTGGACTGTTTCCTGAGAGGTTTGTTCCACTTCCTTCACGATGTAATGGCCCCTTTACTGATTCCTTGCTCAATAAATCTTTGCAGGAATAAAATTACAATAATTATAGGTATAATGGTGACTAAAACAGCTGGAAAAATCAACTCCCAGGAGTTGTCAAATTGTCCACTTCGCATGAGTTTTAACAGATGCATATTCGAAATCGACCTTACATTGAGAATAATTTTCGTCACGGTTAAACAAGCGAAGAGGAAAAATATAATCGAAAAGAGGGGTTGGAATCTGCTGCAGTTATCAATAATATTACCCTTTCCATGCTCTTTTGGATCTCCTTTTATAAAACTAGGGTCAGACATACTAAGGTCAAATCCTCCATACATCACGATCAATTTGGGTCTATTTGTTACAGTTAGTTTATCAAGAAATTGAACGAGTGGGTACGTAATAGCTACCAATGGGAGGCTCAAAGTAGCCATAAAAGTCATAAATATGAGTAGAGACCAGCTGGTGTGGTTGTCCACAAGTACCCAGGTTCCGGTTAAAGAAATAAGGACACTAAAGGATCCCGATAAAAGAGTAATCACAAAAGTGATACGTAAAGAATAAGAAAAATTAATTTCCCGCATAGCTTTGATAATAGAGGCTATGCAAAAATAGTGAGTATTCCCAGTTACTGTGATGCTTTTTCCTCCTTTATCCATCTAACACTCCTCCTTTTCACTATCGGCGTGAGGGTAATCGAAGCGGTATGGTGATTTAAATAAGCATCACACACCCGTCATTTTGCCAGGTATGTAAAATAACTAAGGCAAGGAGAGTTTAAGTCTAGTGCTACGTCATAGATAAAATACGTAGGAATCATCTCCTGATTTACACAAAGAGCTTCCTAAGGAGTCTTTAGACCTTTTTTCAACACAAGTGTTTTAACTCAATTGCATAACCTTATTATGGTCATGGTAAACTGGTTTTCTAAACCGGTCAAGTTATTTATAAAATTTGCTATATTCTGCTATATTCAAAAGAAATAGGAATTAATAAAAACAGGCAAGCGAAGTATTAGAACAGGTGAAGTTTTTACGCTGTATTCATCATTGTAACCGGTAACACACTGGCAAAATTCATAGGCTGGAAGAAAATAGATGATTTGGGAGCATACAGTTTGGCCTTGGCTTAATCAGTAGATACATTGTTTTTGTTGATCAAAGTACCGTTATCTTACTACTCAAATATTGGCAAAAACTGTACGGGTACTTCACTTTGAAATATATAATCGTTGACTTTGCTCTAGTACCTGGTTGAGCCGTTGTAGAAGACTCCATCACCTAGTACAAGCTACTAGAGATTAGTGCATTTTAGCAACTTCTACTAGGTTTTTGCGTGAGATTACTGTTACCTCAATTTCAATGCCAGATCTTGTGGTTTTCATCGTCTACTTCTTTTTGGTATGTCTTTGGAACCTTGTAAGGCCTGCATACTACATTTTTCTCGTTAAGTAGTATGCATTGCGTATTTTTTATGTAAAACAGCAAGTCTGTTTGCGCATATTCTGAAATATACAACTCTAGTTTTCTGAGGACCTAGCAAACAATTGTGTTTAATGGGCTGTGGCTTCGCAGATACACAGAATAAAAATGAACAATTATCTTTTGTGAACTGATTGCAAAAATTTAAAAGATTTTCACTCAAAACCCTATATCACAATCTTGTATTTCCCAGAATTTATCTTATACTCAAATTACTCAATTATTTCTGGATATAGTAAGGAGTCAACTATGAAAAGAAAGGGCCTTTTGGTGCTAATTTTGGTTACTTTGGTCATACTAATAGGATGTGAAGGAGTTATTCCTGCTCCAGGATTAAGCGATGCTGACTGGATAAAAATATCGACTATGTGGACTGATAGTGATGACAATGAATTCAGTTATGTATCCTCCGATGAGGGAGAACATATTGATATTCAGTACAACATAAGTGAATCGGATGAATATCGTTGCTACATTGAAGAATTCTCTTATGCTAATAACCAATTGTCGGGATCCTATACTTATTTTGATTCTGAGGGTTTACAAGGGCCGTATGACGTCACGATTACGTTCTCCTATGCAAGCGGGGTATTAACAGTCTCATATTCAGAGCAGGGAACCGAAAAAGGAGTGTTAGATGAGGTAACTATGCATCTGACGCCTCCTGAAGATTCTTAAGTATTATTCGCTAGTATTCACTAGTATTCACACACATCAAGCTCTCTATCACAATGCGAATTTTAATGGAAATTTCTTGAGAGTCATTCGTTACGCTCTACACTATTTATATATATAACTTGTCTTTGGATAGCTGAACTTTCAAAGGGAGAGTTATCAAACACGGGAGTAGTTTATGAAACGAACTATCATTTTTTCGATGCTTTTGACCATGGTACTTATCCTCTCAGGATGTGATCTCTTTCCTCCTCTGTTAGGAGGAGATGAGAATTACTACTATGTGTCTGGTTATGTGACAGAGTACAACAG
>JAQVOO010000117.1 GCA_028702575.1 Sphaerochaetaceae bacterium | reverse complement strand
GGACACGAGTAAGAGTACACTCTCGGGAGGTAAAAGCGATTGAAAAAGAATCAAATCAAATGCGAAAACTCCTCTTTATTCAAAAAAACAATGATGAAGGGAGAACCTTTTATTATATGGGTGATCTAATTTTTTTATCAAAAGAAGAGGCTAGTAAAAAGAACGATAAAGGGGAAGAATTGCCCGTTGTTGCCATGCGATTCAAGATGGAAAAAAGCGTTCCTCCTGATTTATACGCATATATAACCGGGAAAGAAGGAAGAGGCTGAAGAATCCTGGTATATTACTAAAAAAATGTTATATATATCTAATATATAAGCAATAAGCGGCAATATTTTATTCTCCTTCACTTGACAAATATAGGTGTAAGGCCCAAGCTATAGGTAAGGATGCAGACCAGTAAGAAGTGGATTGCATTACATATGAAAGCGTTCCACACTTCCTTGTTATAAGCTCCTTTAGGAGTAGGTAAGATGAAAGAAAATAAAATGACGATGATTGCTGTAGCGACTGATCATAGTAAAATTAGTGAACATTTTGGACTCTGTGAAGATTTTGTATTATTCACAACAGATGGAAAAAAAATTAGCAATGTAGAAAAGATCGCCAACCCGGGTCACCGACCTTGTGAATTGCCCGATTTTGTGGCAAAAACTGGCGCGAAGGTTATTATTACGGGAGCAATGGGAACAACAGCAGTTGCTAATTGTAATTCGATTGGCCTTGAAGTTGTCGTAGGAGCTTCTGGTGATGTTGAAGAAGCGGTCAAGAAATTCCTAAAAGGACAATTAGTCTCAACAGATGAATTTTGCGATGCGTGGACCTGTGAGTTCTTCTTCCACGAATCTTGTGTTTAATTGGTAAGTATCCCTTAACTTTTAATCTTTTTTGTTTTTGGTTTTATTGTCTAGGAAAAACTATTTGTTAGATAGCTCTGGGTTGGTAATCACCAACCCAGAATTTAAAATGTTTATTTGAAAAAGGTCTCGCGCAACCAGCGTTGGGACTGAACCGCATCACCAGTATTTACAAGTCCGCGAATCTCGTCCATGACAGAATCGGTTAATGTAGCATCGATCATCTGGAGGAATCTGACGCTTTCTCGGAGGGCTCCTTGCCCATCTTCACGATAAGGGTATTGGTCCATCGAGAACCAGCCATCGTAGTTAGTTTCTTTGAGCCAAAAGAGAGTCTCAACGTAGAGAGGGAAGTGGATTGCTCCGACAATCATGTCATCGTCCCAAGAGCCGTAGTTGTCGTTAAAATGCATATGGAATAGTTTCTTTCCATAGGTTTGGAGTATAACGACAGATTCTGCGACGTTTTCGCCAGCCACGAGGGCATGCCCCGTATCTATGCAGACACCAACGTTGTCTAATTGAGTCTCCTTGGCTAACAGTAACGTATCTGAAGCTCGGGCCATGAATGAGAAATTGCGTGGCTCTTTAGGTTTGTACTCGAGAGCAAATTTAATGTCGGGGGCAGAGGCGGCAACTTTCTTGATGTTTTCCATGAGCCAGTTGCGTTCCTGAATCAGGTTTGACTGGAGGATGTAATCATAGCCATCTTGCCCAGGCCAAACATTCAAGGTTTTACAACCGAGCTTACGGGCTATCTCGACACATTCAAACGTGTAATCAAGTGCTTGTTGACGAATATCTGGATCTTTTGCTGAGAGGCTTCCCCGTCCCCACCGTTTTTGACTGAAATGGTCGGGGATGATCGATACGCATTCTAAACCATATTTGCTGAGTAGCTCACCAACCTCGTCCGTGTTATCGATAGTAACATCCCATGTTCCTACCAGCTCTATGCCTTTGACACCCTCGATCTCTGCTGCTTGACGAATTAAAGTCTCTTTTGGTAGCTCATCTTTGTAACCTGAAGAGAGAAAACGGTCACGAGTGTTACCTAAGTTTCCTAGAATTACTGAATATTTACTCATATGCGATGCCTCCTTGTTATGTTCGCATAGAAACGCTGTCTCTTATTATTAATGTCCCATTTACCAACGTGCTAGACGGGTAATGGCCATTTTTAGTGTTGAGTTGGTTAATAAGTAAACTAGCTGCAATGTTACTTATTTGGCGATTGGGTATTTTAACAGTTGTAAGATGGGGCTCCATCATCGCAGACATGGGCAGATCGTCAAACCCTACTATTGAAATATCATCTGGGACTCTATAACCGTGTTCTTTGAGCGCTTTTATGACACCAAAGGCGGCCACATCGTTATAGCAAAATAAGGCATGAGGAAGCGGTGTGTTTAACTGAGTAAGTTTTTTTTTCGTATCACGATATGCTCCTTCAAACCCTGGTCCTACTTCAACACAGTTAGAGCTATTGTAGGGAAGTGAAAAGTGGTCTAAAGCTAATTTAAACCCCCGTTCGCGCAGTACTATGTTGCCAGATTTTACCGTGCTAGTAACCATGCCAATGTCTTGATGACCCATAGTAACTAAATGTTCAACAATGGTGTGGAGTGCTCCAATATTTGCCATATCAACAAAATCTATAGTAACTTGCTCAAAGAAGGTATCGATTACAACAAACGGTATTGGCAAAGCTGTTAGCGCATGAGCATCTTGTACTTCGAGCTCTGTTCCGAGGATAATTAATCCTTCTGGTTGTTTTTCTTGCATCTCTGTAATGAATTTATCAATTGATTCGAGATGTTGGTCAAAGATTTCAAAAGTGTAGCCCGATCCCTGAAACATAAGATTCATCCCATCAATATAATCCATTATAAAGCTGTTTTGGTCTTCATTTAAAATAAGTCCATGCTTTCGTAAACGAGCAAATATAATTTTTTTTTGGTGTGGAAGGGGATAGCTACGGTCTCCTGGGACACGATAATCCATCTGCTTAGCGATTTCTAAAATACGCAAACGAGTTTCTAGACTAACGCCTTTGCGCCCATTAAGAGCCAGCGAGACGGTAGTTTTAGATACGCCTGCTAACTCAGCAATTTCTTTAATACCCATATTTGTAGCATAGCTGGTGCGAGAAGAGAAGTCAAATAGTTTAATAAAATTTAGTTAAAAACTTCTAAATTAGTCCAGAAAAGAGGGGATTTTAGGGTGAAATAACGAGAATTACTTATTTTTCTAGATTTTGCTACTAAAATATTTCAATTATTTAAGTTGACTTCTGCCTGAGGTTAGCTTAAAATAACCATACTAAAAACAAGGAGTAGTAAATGAGAAAAAGTAGAGTTCTCTTAATTGGACTAAGCATGGTATTGCTGATTGCTTTAGCAACACCATTAATGGCCGCAGGAAAGGGTGAGGTTCCTGCTAAAACAACCGATCAGCTCAAGGTTGTACTTTATATGAACGGTAACCTTGGCGATAAATCGTTCTTCGATTCAGCTAATAGTGGTGTTCTGCAAGCACAAAAAGAGCTTGGGATTTCAGTGCGCTCAATTGAGGGTGGCTATGACCCAGCGAACTGGGCACCAGATCTAGAACAGCTTTGTCAGGGCGATTGGGACATTATTATTGTTGGTACTTGGCAGCTACAAGAAATTATTCAAGATCTTGCCCCCCAGTATCCTAATAAGAAATTCTTTGTCTATGATACCGCAGTAGATTACTCCCTTGGGGGTCTCGATAATGTCTATTCGATTCTATACAAGCAGAATGAAGGTTCTTATTTGACCGGAGTTTTAGCTGGTTTAATTACGACAAGCTCTCTTCCTTATACCACGCCACAGAAGAAAATTGGTTTTATTGGTGGGATGGATATTCCTGTAATTAATGACTTTATGGTTGGTTTTAGACAAGGTGCCAAATCTGTTGATCCCCAAATCGAAACCTTAGTTGCTTACGTTGGTGATTTTAACGATCCTGCTAAAGCCAAAGAGCTCTCCTTGGCAATGTTTGACCAAGGTGTAGATATTGCTTTTAATGGTGCAGCTCAAGCTGGTTTAGGGTTATTAGATGCTGGTGCTATCAAGCAACGCTATACCATTGGTGTTGATTCTGACCAATACCTCTTATATAAAGACAGCAATCCCGAACGGGCAAAATTCATCGTTAGTTCAATGCTCAAGAATGTTGGCGCTTCCCTATACCGTGCTCTAGAAATGCATTTGGCCGGCACACTTGTTTACGGTGAAGTAGAGAATCTTGGTATTCAGGAAAACGGTGTTGGCCTTGCCGACAACGAAAACTTTAGAGCAATAGTGCCCCAGGACTTCATTGACCGTATTAAAGAAGCTGAGCAAAAAATTCAATCAGGTGAAATCACGGTTGAAACCGCATTCTAAAGACTTTTACTTTAGGTTATAAGGGGGGGCAATCCTGCTCCCCCTAGTTGGATGTATACATGACGAATATTTTATCGTTACAAAACCTTACCAAGATCTATCCAAATGGTAAGATAGCTAACCAAGACATTTCGATAGACATTGAGGAAAATACCATTCACGCCATTGTTGGTGAGAATGGGGCGGGTAAATCAACCCTCGTAAATATGATCTTTGGTGTGCATAAACCCACCTCAGGCTCTATTTTCCTCAATGGGAAAGAGGTGTATTTCTCTTCACCTAATGACGCCATTGCTACCGGAATTGGTATGGTCCATCAACACCTTATGCTCGCTCCTGATTTGACCGTGGCCGAGAATATGTTGCTGGGGATGGAGCCGAAACGGAAAGGCTTATTTCTCGATCATAAACAAATGGTCTCTATCTCTCGTACTATTTCAGAAAAATATCGCCTTCAAGTAGATCCAACGAAGAAAATAAAAGATATCCCAATTGGTGTTCGTCAGCGGGTAGAAATATTGAAATCCCTATTGCGTAACGCCCAAATTCTCATCTTGGATGAGCCCACTGCAGTTTTGACTCCACAAGAGGTAGAGATCCTATTTTCTACCTTGAAAGAGTTAAAACGAGAGGGTAAAACAATTCTTTTTATCTCTCATAAATTGAATGAGGTAAAAGAGATTTCTGATCGAATCACCATCATGAAAGATACTCAAGTCGTAGTGACAAGGGATGCTGCTCAGTTGACTGAAAAAGAGATTGCTCGGCTCATGGTTGGCCGTGATGTGAGTATTGAGCGCTTTGCTGGATTACATCCTCCCGGGAAGCCTTTACTTTTAGTCGAGAATCTCCGTTACATCGATGCGGATGGGTTATCTGCAATTGATGGAGTTGATTTTGAGTTGAGGGAAGGAGAAATTCTGGGAATTGCGGGAGTGGAAGGAAATGGTCAATCACAGCTCTCTCGTATATTAACAGGATTGCTTCATGCAACTGAAGGGCGCATAGTATTAAATTCACAAGAGTTGGGGAAACGGACTCCTCGTCAAATCAGAGAATCGGGAGTCTGTCATATTCCTGAAGATAGAATGGAGAACGGGATTGCTCCTGAAGTGGGGTTACATGAGAATCTGATTGCTGACCGCTATTATCAGCAACCTTTTTCCCATGGGATTTTTCTTTCGACCAAAGAAGTGGAAAAGCATGCACACGAATTAGTAAAACAATTTAATATTTCAACTCAGTCTATCTATTCGGCTATTGGTTCTTTGTCGGGGGGTAATATTCAAAAAGCGGTCGTCGCTCGTGAACTAACTGCAGATTTTTCGGTAATTATTGCTTCTCAACCAACACGTGGTGTCGATATTGGCTCAGAAGTAATGATCCATGATCTCCTGCGGAAAATGAGAGATGCCGGTAAAGCAATTTTACTTATCTCGGCTGATTTAGATGAAGTGTTAAAACTTTCGGATCGCATCATCGTTTTTTATGAAGGGACAATTGCCGCCCATTTTTCCAATGTTGATGACCTTACAGATAAAGATTTGGGGCCATTTATGCTGGGAGTAGAGAGGCAGGAGGGAGCACATGGAAAAATTTCTCGTTAAGCACTTTACGCTGATTAGAACCTTAGTTGCGATTCTAATTGGTGTATTTATTACCATATTTTTGATTATCTTGATAAGTGCGGATGGCCTTTACTCTTTGCAACAATTCTTTTTGGGTCCATTTGCTTCTCGGGGGCGTTTTTCTAACATATTTGAAAATGCTGCCCCTTTAATTATCTGTGGTGTAGCCATCGCTTTTGCTTTTCAAGCCGCACAGTTTAACGTAGGAGCTGAGGGCTCTTTCTTTATCAGCGCAGCGGTAGGCACCGCTTTTGCTGTTTCAACCTCCATGCCTCCAGTCCTCCATATAATCAGCATCCTTGCCGTATCAGCTTTGACTGGAGCTCTTTGGAGTGGAATATCGGGAATTCTTAAAGCTAAATGGAATGCCAGTGAACTTGTTTCATCGCTCATGCTTAACTACGTCGCCTATTTTTTAGGACTTTATCTCATCAACCACCACTTTAGGGACAAAAAGGCAGGCTATTTGACCTCCGCAAAGCTTCCTTCTTCGGCGATTCTACCACGACTTTTCAGTGGTACTCGTTTTCATATTGGCATCATTATTGCTGTCGTTGTGGCCATCCTGGCCTATATCGTTATTTTTAAGACGAAGTTTGGTTATGAATTAAGAATGAGCGGACAGAATGTAAAATTTGCTAAATATGCCGG
>JAQVOO010000116.1 GCA_028702575.1 Sphaerochaetaceae bacterium | reverse complement strand
CCTTGGTAATCTATCTCTTGAAGAACAGGCATAATCGAACGCCAATCTACCGTGCCCATAAAAGGGATGATATGGTCATCATTAATTCCTGAATTATCAGCGACATGGGTCGCTTTAAGGCGCTTGTTGATATATCGTAATGCTGTCGGTTGATCAATTTTCATGAGATTGGCATGGCCGAAATCCCAGCAAACACCAACATTGTCAAATTCAAGGGCAAGTGAATCGACTAAGTCACATAACACTTCATAATCAGCACTAAAATTACGGAGTCCTCTTGAACCGTCCGCAGAGCGGTAGTCCACAAGATTTTCAATGGCGATTCCACAATTATATTTTTTTGCTAATTCTAAATGAGGACGGAAATATTCCATGTTTTTCTTTTTTGAGAGAGAAAGTGAACGATTATCTTCTGTCCATGTTCCGGCATGAATAACGATCCAAGAGACACCGAGCATGCCCGAACTCTCAATCGAGCGACGAACCATCGTTTCATATTCTTTTCGTAAAGGGAATTTAGGATCGAGTACGTTGTAGAAAGGAGTATGTGATTGTGAAAAAGAGAGGCCAAGTTGCTTGGCTGTTTCAGAGACTTCTTTAACCCAATCTCTCCAATCGGGATCGGCTATTCTATAATAAGAACGAGTTACGTCGCAAAGGTTTATATCCAATACTTTATACCCCGCTTCGGCACATCTGTGCATCGATTCTAAGATAGGGATGAAGCTGCCATCAGGGCGATAGGCAAAAAGATTTGTTGAAGTAGAGAGTCTCATAAAACTAATTCCGTCCTTTTTCTAAGTTTCATTATGTCTTGAGCTAGTTTTTCAAGCTCTAAGTTATTGGCTTTAATAACTTGCTCTGTTATATAAGGGGGGATATTATGTTTGCCAGCATAGAGGCAACACAATCCAGCCGCTAAAAATGCTATGGTGTCAGAATCGCCTCCCATATTTGTAGCAAATCGGATGGCTGTAAATACATCGTCCTTGGCCCATAAAAATGTACCAATAACTGCTGAGCAAACATCAGCAGAGGCTAATGTTGTTCCCAGAACATCGTAAAGCAATTCTTGCAACTTCTCCTCTGTTTTGATGTGAGGCATCATTTCTCTGATGCAGGTAATACGGGCAGCACAAGAGGGGACACACCCCGCAGTTCTTAAGGAGTTTCCTATCCCAGAACCTAGCAAAGCCCCTTCTATTGCGGCATCTAAAATTTGATCAATATCTTTTCCTGCAAAAGCTGCTTCTAGAGCAAAAACATAACAAATTGCCGCTTCCATCGCGGCTGCTGTATTATGGGTCGGAAGGAGGCAGGCAATCGTGTTGTCTATAAGGTCCTGTCTAGTGACTCCACATAAAAAAGCTGCTGGAGAGCGCATAATACCACCACAAGTAGTTCCCCACAAACCCGTAGTTGAAATATCTTCTCCACTTTGGATTGCCAGAATGGCACGAGCAGAACTCGGTCCAATATAGGCAGTAGCATTTGTTTCTTTGTACCAATCTAGTAGCGCTTGAGCTGTTTGTTTTGCAGTTACTGTCCCCGTTAGGCAGAATTGCCGTAATAGGTAGATATTTTGTTCGGTATCGTCAGTAATTTGTCCGTAGGAGAGATCTTTATGGGTAAGGGATTCTTGAGGGGTGAGTAGTGTTTCTACGGTCCCCAATTGTTCCTTGATCTCTTGTCTAGTGCAATATTCCGTTACTTTTCCAAAAGCATCCCCAACTGCGATTGCTTCAAGAAACTGGATAATTAACTTTTTTTTCATGATGTTTCCTATTTCTAACGAGAGGTCTATGTATCCAATAATTTATTTACAGCCCAAAGGTAGTACTGAGCCAGTAAGAAAGTAAAGAAGGAGGTGGCGTTAAGCCACCATCCTTGCTTTAAGTAGCTTAATCGGCTGCTTCAATATTAAATTCTTTTACAGCGTCAATTACTGCTTGTTGCGCATCAGCCGTACCGTTTTCCATTTTCTCGATAGTTCTTCTAATTGCACCATCAAGAGCAATATAGTTATCTGTATTGATATAGGACCAACCATGAGCTAGTTGTTCAAAGCCGGTTTTATACATTGGCATATTCTGGAAAGCTTGTTGGATGATATCTAACTCGATAGCAGATTTACGAATCGGCATATAACCACTTTCTAAAGCAAATTTTGCATTAGGCTCTGTTGAAGTTATATATCTTACAAAGGTCCATGCTGCATCATTCTGCTTCTGATCCTTCTTGGGAAAAATAGAGATGGTGTTACCACCAAGAGCCACAGAAGGGTAGGTGAAGTAGGGCATGGGGATTGCAGCGAGCATATCGCCCATAGTTTCTGACCAATCGGCAATCTTGGTACTTGAACCTACAAAGAATGCTGCATTACCGGCCAGAAAAACATTTTCAGCATTGTTATGTTCGCCAATCGGCATAACTTTGGCTGCAGCCATATCTGCCCACCACTGAGCAACCTCTGCTGCAGAAGCATCATCGAAAACTGCCTCAACCGTATAGTTGTCATCTACATATTCAAAAACATTATTTCCATTTTGACTTAATTGGGTTTTAAAGAGCCAAGGTACATCCTTAACCACGAATCCCCAAAATTCATCCGCATTGTTGATATTACCGTTAAGTTGTGCTTTTTCAGCTACTACTAAAAATTCATCCCAAGTTTTGGGGGGGGTGCTGAGATCCAAACCAGCTTTTTCAATGATTTGTTTGTTGTAGTACATTAAAGGAGTGGAAATACCATAGGGAATATTGCAAATCTTGTTTTCATAGACAGCGTAGTCCCATAGACCTTCGAACACATCATCTTTTTGGAAGAGGGGGTCTGAACTAACCATTTCTCCCGCATAAAAATTGCCTCTTCCTCCAGTATAGGCAACATTACCACCAATGATAACATGGGGCTCAGTCCCAGACATGAGCGCTGCTGCAACTTTAGTGCCAGTATCGCCATAATTGCCTGAGAAAGAAGAGACGACCTTGATATCGGCATAGGCAGGGTCTGCGGTAAATTCATACAGCCGCTGTTTGAAAGCTTCTCCACTTTTCCCTGATAGAGAATACCAGACTTCAATGGTAACCGGTTTCTCCGATTCTGTACCCGATTCTTTGTTACCAGAAGCAAAAATAAGCGACGATCCTGCGAGTAGCAGGATGGACAAGATAAGCACTACTTTTTTCATATATTTCTCCTATTCCTCTCTTTAGAGGAGTTGCATCTCAACCATGTTTCGATATACATATTTTGACCAATTAACCTTTCAACCCAGTCATAGTCAACGAGCGAGTGAAACTCTTTTCACAGATAATGTAGACAATCAAGATTGGAATAATAGACATGAAGGCAGCAGCCATCATCACCTGATATTCTGAACTAGATTCTGTAACGAGATACTTAAGTCCGACCGGTAAAGTACGTTTATGCGTCGAGTTTGTAATAATTAATGGCCACATATAACTTTTCCAATGGGAAAGAAATGCAAATAGGATCGCGGCATTTATCGCAGTAGTCGAGTTCGGAATAACAACATTCCAGAGGATACGATAATAGCCACAACCATCTATTTTGGAGGCACTGAGCAGGTCATCCGGTATTGACTGGAAAAATGAAATGAGGAGAATGGTGGTAAATACCCCCAATATTTGCGGCAGTATGATCCCTGCATAGGTATCAACTAATCTCACTTTGCTAGCCATCAAATATAATGGTATTACTGTCACAACAGCTGGAATAAACATAGCACTTTGTACGAACATGTACATTTTTTTCTTGCCAGGGAATTCTAGCTTTGCAAACACATAAGCGGCAGTTATAGATAACACAATTTGGAGAAAAGTTTGGGTTACGGAGGTGACAATAGTATTGAAATAAAACTTTCCAAAAGGGATGAGTTGGAAGACTTTGGCAAAGTTATCGAATTTAAATGAAGAAGGTAACCATTTTGGAGGGTAGGTATATACATCAGCGGGAGTTTTGAATGCAGAGAGAAACATCCAAACGAAGGGGAATATCATACAGATAGACAGAAGCATGAGTATGATGAATATTGGGATATTGTACCGTTTTAACTTAGATTTGTTTTTATGCATCACGAATCTCTCTGCGGTCACTAATTTTTCTTTGTAGATACGTCATGCTAAAAATTATAAGAAATAGGAGGATGGATGCAGCAGTACCGCGACCCATTTTAGAGTTCCCAAATGCTTGTTGATAAATGTAGTTAACAATCAATAAGGTTGACCCTCCCGGTCCACCATCTGGCGTCATAATATCGACTTCAGTAAATGATTGAAAACTACCTATAAAACCCATCATGATCACAAAGGCAAGAACTGGTCTCATAAGGGGTAGTTTGATCTTAAAGAAAATTTGTAAATTGGTAGCACCATCGACATGGGCTGCTTCAATATAAGAATCAGAAATCCCTTGCAAACCAGAAAGAAAGACAATTATATCATAGCCAATTCCACGCCATATTGAAAAAAGGGCAATGGACATCAACGCCGTAGATTTGCCATATATCCATTTTGATTGAGGTAGTCCAAATACCCCGAGAATCTGATTGAAGGGGCCCAAAGTAGGATCGAAAAACCAAATCCAAATTATACTGGAGGCAACGACAGGGACCACGACTGGAGCAAAAAAACTTACCCGTAGATACTTGCGAAAAGGGACATGGGAGTCAAGCATTACTGCTATTATCAAGGCGATTAATACTTCTGAGGTGAGCTTAACTATAGTAAATAGGGTCGTGTTTAAGACAGATTGCCAAAAACGTGGGCTGGCAAAAAGATATGTATAGTTTTTGAAACCAATAAATCTAGAAGCTCCTGTAGTAGAATTTAAACTCGTGAAGCTTAATTTTATAACCTGAATGACAGGAATAATGAATAAAGCAATTAAAACTATAATCGTTGGGGCAAGTAAGACATATGCAGCTCTAGTCTGGATTGTTTCATACCTTTTTCCAGCGAATGAATAACGAAAATTCATTATTTCCTCCTGAGTCAATATGCCCAGCTTAGCCGATGAATCAATGATATTCAAATCTCATTTTGTATCATTTTATGATTTTTATCATTTACATAATCATAGGTTGATAATTATTTCTTATTCCAGAAATAAGGGAATAAAACCTGCAAATATATTAAAAATATGAGAAGTTATCAGATCCTGATAAGGAAAAAATACTTAAATATTATCATATTATGTCATTTATGATATGATAGTTTACAGAAGGAAAACTAGATGAAAGAAAAGCTCACTCTTAAGGAAATCGCAGCACGGGCCGGAGTCTCTATTGCAACGGTATCGCGTGTTGTTGCCAAGTCTCCTCTTGTAAAAGCCGATACGAAAGAACGGGTCCTCTCCATTATGGAAGATGGTGGGTATAGCCCAGCTCGGAAAAAGTCGGGTTTGATAGCCTTCATTGTCCCCGATATTCTTAATCCCTTTTTTCCTCTTCTGCTCAAGAGTATTGAGACCATCTCAAAAATGCAGGGATATCGGGTGATACTGTGTAATTCAGAATATAACACGAAAATTGAAAGTGATATTATCCACAATTTAGCCCAGACACATATTGATGGCTTAATCTATGTGGGGTCTGGAGAGGCACCGACTATTTTGAAAGAATTGATTGAAGAGCGCAACCTTCCTGTTGTTTGTCTGGATCGAAACCCTGGTTTGTCCAACGCAAGTCTCGTCACTGTAGATAATTTAGACGGGATGTATCAATCAGCAGCCTATTTGTTGGGCTTCGGGCATCGCCAGATTCTCTATCTAAGTGGGCCCCCTCATCTGTCAACTGAGAAACTACGCCTAGAAGGTTTTAAAAAAGCTTTAGCCGATTATAATGTTCCCTTTGCAGCAACTTGTATCCGTTACGGACACTATTTCCTCAACGATGCATGTGAGGAGGTTTCCGCATTTATAGCCCAAAAACTCTACCCTTTTACAGCTGTCTGTGCTGCCAACGATTTAATGGCAATGGGGGCCTATAAAGCCTTATCCGATCATGGTATTCGAGTTCCTGAAGAGGTCTCATTAATTGGCTACGATGGAATACCTTTGGTCTCAGCTATGGGCATTACCTCGGTGCGTCAGCCATATGAGGAGATGGGTCGGGAGGCTGTAATAATGTTACTCAATATGATCTCTGATGCCGACTTTGTTGCTCGGAAGATGATTATGGGAGCCAGTTTAATTATCAGGAAATCATGTGCTACGGTTGCTATTCACAAGAAAGGATAAAAAACCATAAAAAGATTAAGAGAGTAACCTCTTTATGGTTTTCTTATTGCGATACTCTTATAAGTGGGAATCGAATCCCCACTTATTCATAGAGCAAATATGGTTAGCGAGGGAGTGCTAAGATCTTTTTAAGTTCGGGCTTTTTCTCTAAATCTTGTTCTAGGCCAGCTGCTCGGGCCTTATTCACATAATCTTTATTTTGGAAAGAGTAGGTGAAATTGATATGGGTGTCATACGTCCCATTCATAAGGGCATAGGCATCTTCAGTCATCACTAATTCTTCATCAGTTGGAATCACAA
>JAQVOO010000115.1 GCA_028702575.1 Sphaerochaetaceae bacterium | reverse complement strand
CCATCAACACCACCACCTCCTAATAGTGTCGTATTGGCGGCATTGACTATGGCATCAACTTCCATTTTGGTGATATCACCTTGGATAACTCCTATTCTCATCTCATGTTCCATTTTTCTATGGTAACACAATTTTCTATTTGACAGGTAGTGAAAGGTGTGTAACAATGAATATGGAAGCGCTTCCATGCTATAGTCTAGTTGCGCCATCATTAGTTTACACAACAAAGATCTCATAGCTCGAAGCAATTCTTTGCGGTAAAACGCATGAGTAAAATTACTATGCCTAGCGTAGCTAGGCAAGAAGGAGAGTAGTATGAAAAAAGTATTTTTTGTAGTACTGATTGCAGTGTTAACCCTGCCAGCTGTATTTGCAGCCGGACAAGTAGAAAGTGCAGCTCCAGAGGCCAAAACTGTAACGGTGTTTGGTGCGTTTGTTGATGAAGAGGCTCGCCGCTTCGAAGAAGCTATCAAGCCCTTTGAAGAACGCACTGGGATTAAAGTTATCTATGAGGGTTCTAAAGACTTCGAAACGCTCATTAGTGTACGAGTAGAGGGTGGAAATCCCCCTGATATCGCTGGTTTGCCACAACCTGGCTTGATGATGAATTTTGCATCCCAGGATAAATTAGTACCTATTTGGAGCTCTCTTGAAGCTACTATAGATAAGAACTATGCACCTGTTTGGAAAGACCTTGGCTCGTATAAGGGAACGCCGTATGGAGTTTTCCACCGGGTAAATGCAAAGAGCTTTGTCTGGTATCCAAAGAAAGCATGGGCAAAAGCCGGTTACAAAGTGCCTAAAACCTGGGATGAAATGACAGCTCTCATGGATAAAATGGTAGCTAACGGACACACCCCTTGGGCAGTTGGGCTTGAAGCTGGTGGGGCAACTGGTTGGGTTGGTACCGACTGGATTGAAGATATTATGTTGCGCACTGTTGGACCAGAGGTCTACGATAAGTGGGTTGCCAATGAGATTCCTTTTAATGCACCGGAAGTAAAAGCAGCTTTTGATATCCTTGGCAAAATTTGGCTGAATCCCAAATATGTCTATGGTGGAAAGAATACCATTCTCACCACTAGTTTTGGAGATGCTCCGCGACCATTGTTCGATGATCCTCCAAAAGCTTGGATGCACCGGCAAGGTAACTTCATCACTGGATTCTTCCCTGATCGGATTCAGGCAAACCTAGAAGAAGAAGTTGGCGTCTTTGCGCTCCCTGCGATTAATCCAGAATTTGGAATTCCAGTACTGGGTGGTGGAGACCAGTTTGTAGTCTTTAACGATCGACCTGAAGTACGCGAATTTATGGAATTCTTAGCTACGTGGGAATCAGGTGAACTTTGGGCAAAAGCTGGAGGAGCATTGTTCCCCTACCTCAATCAAGACTTGAACGCATATCCTAATGAAATTGAACGCTCATTAGCAGAAGCTTTAGTAAATGCTAAAGTGTTCCGGTTTGATGCATCCGACTTAATGCCAGCTCAAGTTGGCGCAGGATCTTTTTGGACCGGCATTGTTGACTGGGTCAGCGGAAAGCCTTTGAATACTGTTTTGAACAATATCCAAAAATCGTGGCCTAAATAAGTAAGTAACTTTTAAGTACCGGTGGAAAGAAATCTCCACCGGTACGTTACTTTTACACCTGAAAGGAGTCTGAGATGGAGAAGGGAAAGCAGCTTGAAAAAAGAGGCATTTTGACAGAGATTTTTGTCACAATTGGACGTATAGCTGTTTCGATATTTGTTCCAGTTGTGGCATTTTTTATTCTCTGGGCTGGATTTATATTTTTACGAGATAGTAATGCAAATCAAGGAATTATTGCTTTAGTCGCGATTATCTGGGGGGTGGGTGGTGTTGCCTTACTTTTCTGGGTTGCCGATTGGGTCGTAAACCGAACCCCGGTACACGTCGCCAAGAAATTACAACCTTTTGTTTTTGTTGGTCCGGCTCTAGTAATTCTAACTTGGTATCTGTTTTTACCCACCATGCGTTCTCTCTATTTAAGTTTTTTTGATGCACAATCCAAAAATTTTATTGGATTAACAAACTATATTTTTGCTTTTACCGATAGTAAAATGTTAGAATCCTTTACAAACAACCTTATGTGGATAATTTTAGGCACTGGCGGATCAGTTGGATTTGGCCTAATTATTGCGTTACTAAGTGATCGTTCTAAGTTCGAAAAAGTATTTAAAAGTATCATCTTCATGCCAATGGCAATCTCCTTTGTTGGCGCTGGTGTAATCTGGAGATTTATTTATGCTTATAAACCTGCTGGAGAGGATCAGATAGGAATTCTTAATGCTATAGTCACCTTTTTTGGCGGTAATCCTCAAGCATGGTTTACAATAAGGCCTTGGAATAATGTCTTCTTAATCATTATTTTAATCTGGCTCCAAACCGGTTACGCCATGGTAATTATCTCAGCAGCCCTGAAAGGTGTCCCCTCGACGATTATTGATGCGGGACGGATCGACGGAGCGAGTGAGATGCGCGTGATACGTAGTATTATTATACCCTATATATTTTCAACTCTTGTAACAGTATCAACCACAATTGTAATCATATCGCTAAAAATATTCGACATTGTATTTACGATGACCAATGGGAATTATGGAACCGAAGTAATTGCTAGCATGCAGTACAAACAAATGTTCCGGTTTTATCATTATGGACGCGGTTCTGCAATCGCCATTGTCTTGGTTATCGCTGTCATTCCAGTAATGTGGTACAACCTGCGCCAGTTCAGTAAACGGGAGGGATTCTAGGATGACTAAGATTCATAAAAGTAAATGGGCTTATGTGGTAAATCTTATCTTGCTCGTTTTGGTAATCATTTGGAGTATCCCGATCATTGGATTATTAATCTCTTCTCTCAGACCCCAAGAAGATGTGCTTTCGACTGGGTGGTGGACCCTCTTTAAAAACAAAGGGGTTATAACACTAGACAACTATAAACAAGTTTTGGGAGGAAGTGAGTATACCTTTGTCGATTCAACTGGAGCTACTGTACGTTCCAGTGGGGATAATTTATCACGGGCTTTTATGAACAGTTTTACCGTAACCATCCCTTCTGTCATTATTCCAATTCTGATAGCTTCGGCGGCAGCTTTTGGATTTGCCTGGATGGTATTTCCAGGAAGAAAATTCTTTTTTACCACCGTGGTCGCATTATTGGTAGTCCCGCTCCAGATAGCTTTAATCCCTATTCTCCGTGATTACCAAAGTTTAGGCCTCACAGGCTCCTATCTGGGAATATGGATGGCACATACCGGTTTTGGATTACCATTAGGTATTTATCTTCTCTATAACTATATTTCGACTATTCCACGAGACATTTTTGAATCAGCCTTTCTTGATGGTGCCCGCCCTATGGTAGTCTTCAGTCGTTTGGTCTTACCACTTTCAGTTCCCGCAATTGCCTCTTTGGCTATTTTCCAATTTCTCTGGGTCTGGAATGACTTGCTAGTTGCATTAGTTTTTCTTGGAGGAACGAGCGATGTTGCCGTCTTAACCCAACGGTTGGCTAATATGGTTGGTTCAAGAGGGCAGGATTGGCATTTACTTACCTCGGGTGCATTTGTTGCCATGATTGTCCCTCTGGTAGTTTTCTTTGCCTTACAACGTTATTTCGTGCAGGGGCTTATGGCTGGTTCGGTAAAGGGGTGATCGATGGGTTTAGACACCTGGTTCTTAGAAGAGCAACAGTTTAATGAGGAGAATTTAGCTAGCAGTGAAAGTCTCTTCTCCCTTGGGAATGGATATTTAGGATTTCGTGGATTTTTCTGTGAGCGGGAACCCGCTCATCATCCTGGTGTTTTTATTAATGGATTTTATGAACTTTCGCCTATCTCTTATGGAGAAGATGCTTATGGGTTTGCCCGTTATAATCAAACCATGGTTGATCTTCCTGATTGCCGTTATACGTGTCTTAGTGTAGATGGGCAACCATTTTCTATTACTTCTAATGGTATAGAGTCGTATCACAAGCAGTTAAATTTTAAAACAGGCATTCTCTCCCAAACAGTTCAATGGCGAACTGCTAATAATAAGTTGGTTACCATTAAATGGGAGACAATTATCTCCATGGAACACATTCATACGGGAGCTCTTCATATCCACATCCAATGTGATCAGAAAGCGTCGATCGAGTTTCATTCATCGATTGCAATGCCAAAGCAGCGTCCATTAACAGCCCTTGATCCACGTGTTGGAACTGTCCTTAGTAATTCTAGTTTAATTTGTATTGATTCTGCTTATTCTGCTATTGGCAGTGAAAACCAACCAGGGTTTCAGGCAACCTTCAAAACTGAAGAGAGTGCTCTCTATCTTGCGTGTGGTGCAGTACATGATTGCTCTGTCCCTACCCATATTGAACGTTATACTGAAGATACAGGAGAACTTCCAGCATTGAGGTTTTCTGCTGAAGTGCAAGATGCACATTTTTATAAGTGTTTTTACTACCACAGTTCGGGTCGTCCTAATGAACACTTGCCGTTAGAGGTAGTGCGAGAGAGTAAAATTAAAAAAGGGTGTTTGAATTGGGAGGAGTTAGTAGCTTCACAAGAAGCTTATTTTTCCCAATTCTGGCAAAAAGCAGATATAGAGATTGTGGGCAATGAGAAGTTGCAACAAGCACTCCGTTTCAATCTTTTTCAATTGCATCAGTCTACAGGGCGCGATGGGATGTCCTCATTAGCTGCCAAAGGGTTGACTGGTTCAGGGTATGAGGGGCACTATTTTTGGGATACTGAAATTTATGGGATGCCATTTTTTAGTCATACTGACCCTTCAACCGCTCGTGCTTTAATAACCTACCGTATATCCCTTCTTGATCATGCCCGAAGCCGGGCCCGTGAAATGTCGCAGCGTGGAGCGTTATACCCATGGCGAACTATTAATGGGTTGGAGGCTTCAGCATATTTTCCAGCAGGTACGGCGCAGTACCATATTAATGCAGATATTGCCTACAGTATTTTTCAATATCTTGATATTACTGGCGACGAGACAATTTTAGAAGAAGGTGCCGCTGCGGTGCTCTTTGAAACAGCTCGCCTTTGGTACGATTTGGGCTATTTTAATCCCCGTAGAGGGGGGCAGTTCTGTATTCATGAAGTTACTGGTCCCGATGAATATTCAGCTTTAGTTAATAATAATGTGTACACAAATAGTATGGCAAAGTACCATTTGGAGCGGGTCTGTGCTTTAGCAAATCATTTACAAACAACTCGTCCAAAATTCTGGGAGACGCTGCGACACACTATAAAATTAGAAGAAAATGAGTTAGATGGTTTCAATAAGGCTGCCAATGCAATGTACATCCCTTTTGATGCTGAGTTGGGGATAAACCCTCAAGATGATAGTTTCTTACAGCGTGAAATATGGGATGTAAGTAAACGGGGCGAGTTGCGCCACCCGATGTTACTCAACTACCATCCTTTAGTCATTTACCGCCATCGAGTGATTAAGCAAGCCGATGGAGTATTGGCTATGTTTTTACTGCATGATCGTTTCCCTTGGTATCTTCGTAAGCGCAATTTCGATTTCTATGAACCGTTTACAACGGGCGACAGTTCTCTTTCAGCTTGTATTCAGGGGATTGTAGCGTTTGACTGTGGCTATGTGGAAAAAGGGCTAGATTATAGTCTTCAATCGGCTTTGATGGATATTGAAGATCTACACCGAAATACCAAAGATGGTTTGCATACTGCAGCTATGGCTGGGTCATGGATGACGATTGTGTATGGTTTAGCGGGGTATCGTTTGCTCAATAAACGACCCACTTTCCGTCCCGTGCTCCCTAAAGGGTGGCAGAAAATGAGTTTTGCCATGGTCTTTGGCAAAATTACATTGCACATTAGCATTGAAGCAAAACAGACTACCTATAGGGCTAAGGGGGGGGAGTTGGAAATAGCGCACCGTTCCACTTTATTAACTGTAGGTAGTACGTCCGTAATTGTACCTACAAAGCCTAGCTGCAAGGCTGTTGTTTTTGACCTTGATGGGGTAGTAACCAGTACGGATGCATACCATTACCTAGCTTGGAAGCGTTTGTCTGACGAGCAAGGATGGAAGTTTAATCCTGAAGTAAATCAGCGGTTGCGGGGTATTTCTAGGATACAGTCTTTACAAGTTATTCTCGACTATAATGAAGTTTCCCTGCCAGATGAGGATATTAAGCAGTTAGCTGAACAAAAGAATACCTGGTATCGCTCTTCGCTTACCCAATTGTCTTACAAAGATATTTTACCTGGAATTGTTGAAATTTTAGATACATTAAAAAAACAGGGGATTAAAACAGCAATTGCTTCCGCCAGTAGAAATGCGCTCTATATTCTCGAACAAATTGAGTTGTCTGAATTCTTTGATGTCATTGTTCCTTCTGAAGACGTTGGAGTAGGAAAACCCGATCCAGAGATTTTCGCACGGGCTGCCTTCTTGCTAGGGCTCTATCCTGAAGAGTGTACAGGAGTAGAGGACGCTCCTCCGGGTATAACGGCAATTAAGGCAGCTATGATGCGTTCGGTGGGTGTTGGCTCAGCGATTGATCCAGAGAGTTGCGATGTTTATGTAGATTCAACTGCCAATTTAACCGCTGAAATGTTACT
>JAQVOO010000114.1 GCA_028702575.1 Sphaerochaetaceae bacterium | reverse complement strand
GTCTGATCTGTGCCCTGTTAGTGTATAAAAAAAGACGCTTTACAGCCCTCAATGAGACCTTGTTTATGTTACCCATGGCGGTAGCCATGAGTTCTGCAGCTTTGGTGTTCAAAGCTATTTTCAACCCCACTATCGGTGTTGTAAACTACCTATTTCGGTTGAATATTCAGTGGTTTGATGATCCGGCATGGGCCTTATTCACTATTATTTTTCTTGGCGTATGGATGGCAATTGGACTCGATTTTTTACTATTATTAGGAGCCTTGAGAAGTATTCGTAGAGATATCCTTGATGCTGCCGAGATCGAGGGAGCAGGTGCTATTGCAAAGTTCTTTCATGTACAATTACCATTAATCTCACCAACAATCCTTTTTATTGTGAGTACTCGATTACGAGATAGTATGTTGCTCAGTGGGCCAGTGTTGGTTATGACTAACGGAGGACCCTATCGCTCTACCCAGACTTTAGTGTACCAGATGTATATTGAAGGCTTTACTGCTGGCAATTATAGTAAAGGGTCTGCAATTAGCGTAGTTGTATTTTTATTAACGTTTTTGTTAATTCTGCTTGCATTCAGATTTGAGCGGAAAGGAGTGTTTTACCAATGAAACCTTTTTTGACAAAAGCAGAAATTATAAAGATCATATTAGCTACCTCCTTGGGTCTTTTTGTTGTGTTTCCTATTTATTATACTATTGTTGCCTCTTTTTTTAATGTAACAGAGTTTTCTTCTTATCCACCCACATTCTTTCCTTCACAAATTTCTTTGATAAATTATCAGCGGGCTTTAACCGAATCATTGCTACTACGATTTATGATTAATTCTTTAATCGTGAGCATAGTTGGTTCGTTAATTCGGATGGCAGTCGCAATTCTAGCTGCTTTTGCAACCTCTTTTTTAAAATTTCGCGGTAAAAATATATTATTTTTTCTTGTCTTAGGGACAATGATGCTTCCTAGTGACGCCCTTATTATTGAAAATTATCTTATGATTAGCCGTTTGGGGCTAATGGATTCTTATCTAGGGATTATGTCGGTGTATCTTTTAGCTCCGGTACAGATGTTTATGCTTCGTCAAAGTTTTAAAACCATTCCTATAACGTACAGAGAAGCGGCAACCATAGATGGGTGCTCTAATTTCAATTTTCTGACTAAAATTGTGTTGCCTATATCGCGGCCTATTGTACTAACTCTATCGTTGCACTCTTTTGTTACTATTTGGAATACGTACCTTTGGCCATTGTTAATTACCAATAATCCTAGCATGCGGACAGTACAAGTTGGTATTACGATGTTAGGATATGCCGACAATCTCGATTATGGACCAATTTTTGCAGCTATTAGTATAGTACTTATTCCGTCGCTTTTATTTTTCTTGATTTTAAGAAAACATATAGTTGCAGGTATTGCCTCTGGAAGCATGGTTGGATAACTTATAGAGAGTGATATATAAGGAGCGAGATATGCCAAAACTTTCACACAAGCGGACGAAGCTATTGTGTATAATTATAATTGTTGTCCTGGCGACAGGAACACTTTTTGCAACTGGAAAGAGTGAAGCAAAAGATGGATCTCAACCTAGTCTTCCTACGGAAGTAACTTTTTGGCATTATAGCAGTGGCTTGTTAGGCCAAGCGATGACTCATTTGATAAATGAATTCAATGCCACAATTGGTTTGGATCAGGGGATCGTAGTACGAGAGGTGTATCAGGGAAAAGCGACTGATGTAGCTACTAAGCTGCGGGCAAATTTACAAGCAAATCGCGCCAAAGAACTTCCTGATCTAGCCCAACTTGATGCCACAGGAGTTATGGATGTTCGTGATTCAAGTGCCATGGTACCTGTCGAAACATTAGTCGATAATGACCACTTTTTTTCGCTAAATGAGCTACAACCAGGAACTGTACTTTCAATGACCTATAAGGGGACAATGATTGGAATGCCTTTCAACGCCTCCACTATTCTTCTCTATTATAACAAAGATGCCTTCAAGGAAGCTGGACTTGACCCCTCTGTACCACCTAAAACGCTACAAGAGTTAGCAGTCTATAGCCGCCGCCTTGTCAAGAAAAGTGCTGATGGAAAAAATATAGAACGGTATGGCTTTATGGGAGTTCCTACAACCTATGAATTAGTTTCTTGGATTGGTCAGCAAAACGGGGTCTCTTATTTGACTGATCAATCGAATGGACACGACGGAGATCCCACTAAAGTTGTTTTTGATTCTGATGGAACTATGGCAACGTTTTTAGATGCTTGGAGAGGCGTGTACGAAAGTGGTGGATTGGGAAATTACACAAGTGATGTGCGCCAACAGTTTATAGCAGGTAAAACTGCCATGTTTGTGGCATCAACTAGTTCTTTAACCACGGTGATTGAGGCTATTGGTGGACGCTTTGAATTAGGAGTTGGTCCCCTTCCCCAAGTGAACGAAGAAGCTACTAGTGGAGTGAATATTGGTGGAGGAGCTATTTTTGTTTTTGATAATGGAAACGATCCGCAAAAAAAAGGGACTTGGGAATTTCTGAAGTTCTTAATGAGTGCTGAGTCTCAGTTATATTGGCATCAGCAGACCGGATATTTCCCGGTGAATATGGGGACCTATTCTATGCTAGAATTCAAGGAACACCTTGAAAAGAATCCACTATTTAGGGTGCCGATTGATCAATTGCAAGCAAGTGATCCTCGCATTCAGAGTGTATGGTGGCCAAATAGTTATCAAGCCTATTTTGAAATTCAAAACAGTATCATAAAGATGCTTGAGAAAAATATTTCAACACAGGAGACGGTCAAGAAGCTAGCGACCACGTTAAATCAATATATTGCTGATTATCATAAGATGAATCAGCAATAATCGAGATTGATTTTTGTAGTGCTCTCTCCATTTGTATTATGGGGTAGCGAAGACTTCTTTAGCTGCTTGGTGGACAATCCGCAACAGATCTTCGATTTCTTCTAAGTTTGTGCTGGAAAAAGCTAATCTGAGAAAGGTGTTTTTAATTGAAATAGCTCCGACGCCATAGGTGTCAAGTAAATGCATGCGGAGTTTTTCAGCATCACCGGCACAGACAAAAGCCATAAAATATCCTGAGTTAAAGGGAAGTGGTGTTAAGTAAGCATTCCCTTTGTATTTGTCTAGAGTTGTTTTTATAAGATGATATCTTTGACTTATTCGTTGGATTCCAGCCTCCTTTTCCGTATGATAGGAGCCACTTTCCATCCCTTTCATTAAAATACTTTGAGCAGGTTTTGAACATGAAGAGACACTGCCTCGGATGGCCCCCATAGTTTTTTTTACGAGTGCTTCATATTGAGCTTCCGTCATGCCTTTATTATTGTACGTTAAGAAGCCAATTCTAAAGCCCCAAACCATCTCTTCTTTTGTGGCCGCATCACCTTTGATTGCAAGGATATTCTCATGGGCATCACACAACAGAGAAAAGAGTGATTCGCGGCAAACATCTTCTTCAAAGAAAAGCCCAAAATAGGCATCATCGGTAAATATTAATAGCTTCTTACCTTGTTCAGCTTTCTCTGTGAGCATTGAAACTAAATTATGGGCTTCAGTTTGGGTCGGAGTGTATCCGGTCGGATTATTAGGAAAGTTTAGGATCATTGCCACATGCGGTTCTTCAATAGCATCAATAGTAGAGGCAAGTCCTTCAATGTTAAGTTGTCCTTGGGCAAAGAGAGGGAAGGAGATTTGTTTAGCTTCTCGTTGTTCAGTAAAGATCAGGTTGTAGTTACCCCAATACATATCTGGCACAATAATCGAATGACCTTTTTCAACGAATAATGAGGCTGCTATGCTAATGGCATGGGTTAGACCCGAAGTAACAACTGGCAAACTGGTCTGTTTACCAGCCATTGATGGATTCTTTTTAATCATTTCTTTGAGCCATAACTTGCGTAAAAGGGGCTCACCTGCGGTGGGAGCGTAGGGAAATATCTCATTCTTTGATAAATCATTGGTGAACTTTGCTAACATTGAAGGGATACACATCGCATCACCTTTTTCAGTTGCAATTCCTATTGTTGCATTGTATGTATGAGCTTTTTGTTTTGCTTCAGCTGATTGGCTGATTATACCTTTGGGAAAATACATACGCTGACCATAGTCGGAAAGTAGTTGTGCGACTAAGGTTCCTTCTAGTACATCATTGAGTTCTTTTGCCAATGAATTCATAAATTTGACTCCTTTTCTATCCAGTTTGTTAAAGCTGATACAGCTATCATACCTGTGGTGTACCTTTTAGTGAAGATAGAACAGTCGCTATATTGAAGAGATTTTTACAAGAAAACTTGTCTAATGTTGACTCCCCTTATGGGTAAAGGGTAGTATTGGTGTATGGGAATAAATGAAATTTCAACTATATTGTTTGACTTAGATGGTACATTATTACCGATGGATCAAGATTTGTTCATAGAGGCCCATTTACAAACTTATTCCCAAAAGTGTGAGCAACTCGGACTTGATCCCAATGTCATGATATATGCTTTAGAATCTGGTCTAAAGGCCATGTTTAACAATGATGGGAACATGACCAATAAACAAAGGTTTTGGGAAAGTTTTCTGTCGGTAGCCAAGTTGCCCGGCACTGATAGTTTAGAAGAATTCATGCAATTTTATCTAAAAGAATTCAAAACGTTAAAGTCAGTTGTGTTTCCCACACCATTATCAAAGGAAATTATAAAAACAGCGCACGCAAAAGGGTATCAGCTAGTATTGGCTACCACACCTGTTTTTCCCCGCCAAGCAACGCTTGAAAGAATGGCTTGGATCGACCTTGATCCAGCTTGGTTTGACCTTATTACTACCTATGAAGATTTTTCCTATACCAAACCCCACCTTGGATATTATCGCCAGATTCTGGCCATGTTAGATATTAATCCCACTAACTGTTTAATGGTTGGCAATGATATGGTAGAAGATCTTGTCGTAGAAGAATTAGGGATGCAGACTTATCTTGTTACCGATTGGATCATTAATCCTAGCGAAAAGGACATTGCTCCTTATCGGAAAGGCAGCTTGCAGGATTTATGGGACTATGTGCAAAAACTTGATTCGAAAGAAGGAGCCTAAATTGGCGATAGAGCAAAAATCAAAATTATCAAATCCTCTAGTTGCTACGCTATTGGCCATTCTCTGTACAGTGTTATGGGGGAGTGCCTATCCTTCGATTAAACTCGGGTACGAATTATTTGCCGTCGAAGCAAATGATACTGCCGGTAAAATAGCTTTTGCAGGAGTTCGTTTTGCCCTTGCCGGTGGCATGGTATTGCTTTTTAGGTGGGTATCACAGAAGTTTAACCAAGACAAGAGCATGGGTAAAGAACCACCACAAAGTTTGAAATCTCTCTCCATGTTAGCGTGGGCCCAGATTGGTGTTTTAGGGTTGGCTCAAACGACAATTCACTACTATTTTTTTTATGTGGGAGTCTCTTATACTACTGGAGCCAAAAGTTCCATTATAAATACTACCGCTGTTTTTTTTAGTGCACTGCTTTCCCATATTTTTTACTCTAATGATAAACTATCTCTTCGCAAGGGTTTAGGCATCATAATTGGATTTGTTGCTGTTATCCTCATCAATTTTGAGCCAAATCTTGGATTTTCTTTTACGTTAAGAGGAGAGGGGTTTATAATAATTGCTGCATTTTTAACTTCGAGTAGTGGTTTGTGGAGTAAGAGAATAAGCAAGCACATTAACCCGGTCTTACTTACCGGAACTCAGTTAACCCTTGGGGGCCTGCTATTGTTCCTCATTAGTGTGTTTATGGGTGGTTCGTTTCCTATCGGCGGTTTCAATGCTTATTTGTTGTTAGGTTATATGGCATTACTTTCTGCAGTCGCTTTTTCCGTTTGGACTAGTTTACTTAAACATAATCGAGTCAGTTCAATTACAATCTTTTACTTTCTTATTCCAGTGGTCGGAACTTTTTTATCGGCTTTAATTTTAAAAGAAGCGGTCTTTCAAATCCAATATTTTATTGCTGTTCCTGCTGCCGCCATGGGTATTTATTTGGTAAATAGTACTGGGAAGGACCCCTCCAAGGCCTAAGTGCTAATCTAGATAAAAAAAAGTCTATTCCCATTAGTTAATGGTATAATTGCTATCAAGAAGTAACACCTCTAGGAGAGTGGTGACAATTGTCACCTAATCGGGTGGTGTCTATAAAAGGAGAGGGCGATGAAAGTAGGAATTATTGGTGCCGGTCTAATTGCTCGGAAAATGGCATATACACTTAATCAGATGGAAGAAGCGCAAGCGTATGCAATCGCCTCACGATCAATAGCGAAAGCTACCGCCTTTGCTCAAGAGTTTACGATGGAGAAAGCTTACGGCTCTTATGAGGAGCTGGTACAAGATCCTCAAGTTGAACTGATTTACATAGCGACTCCCCATTCATTCCATTACGATCATATCAAATTAGCGCTCACACATGATAAGGCGGTGTTATGTGAAAAAGCTTTCACTGCCAATAAGCAACAAGCACAGGAAGTAATAGAATTAGCTCATGAACGGAAATTATTGCTAGCTGAAGCCATTTGGACACGCTATGTGCCAATGCGGAAAATATTAGATGATGTGATTACATCGGGTATTATTGGAAAAGTCCATTCTCTAACAGCAAACTTGGGCTATGTAATAGATCATGTCCCTCGTTTGT
>JAQVOO010000113.1 GCA_028702575.1 Sphaerochaetaceae bacterium | reverse complement strand
ATAAAACTGCACCCCCCAATCCAATAAAAGATCCTAACAACCTTCTTCTGGTTATTTTCTCTTCTTTAATGAAGAGCGAGGCAAACAACAATGTAATAATCGGTGTCACCGTTAACAACATCGAAGTAATACCACTCGACTGATATTGTAAAGAAGAGATATAGGCCGAAAAAGGCAAAGCTGTCCCGACAATACCAACAAATATAGCTGGGAACCAAAAAGCTGCAGGACGTAACGAGATCGATCGAACCCGAAACAATGTTAAAGGCAAAAGAATTAGAGAAGTTAATATAAATCTAAATGCAACATAACCCAATGGGTCAAACTGACCAATGCTAAACCGAGAAACTACCATGGTGGATCCGAGTAGGAATCCAAGAAGTATAACTAGGCGTAGAGATGAAAAGTCTATGCTTTTAATTTTCATAGCAGATCTGGTGCTTTCCACAAGCATAGTTAATTCCACCTGCTACTACCGTCATTCCTTCAGGAACAGCAATTTCAAGACAGATCTGTGTTTTTTGAATCCGGACTGACACTTCCAAATCACCTAAGGGAGTAGGAATAATTCCACTCGCAAACTCAACATCTGGCAACACAAGAGGTTTAATTTCCACTTTACTAAAACCAACATCGAGGATGTGGACTCCTAAGATATAAGCTGAGCAATCAAAGGCCGGAGTAGATGAAAACCCATGACAAGTACTGCTAATAGAGGTTAGCTCCCACGATTCCCAAAAAGTATCGTAGTTTTTTAGCATCCCCTGCCAACGCCATAGAGAAGTTTTTAATACATCCCCCCGCCCTGCTTGCGCATACGCGGCATGCAAGAAATGGGCATAGAAGGGTTGGGCCATAACTACGTCATAAAGAGGGTTAAACGATCGTGTAATAGTATCCCACGACCAAGTCTTCGTCATAACCACTTTTTCTGGATCACTAATTGCCTCAACGATGCGATTCCATTTTGCTCGCGGTGCAAAACCGAAACAAATCATAAGGCTATTGGCATGCTGACTGACAACAGGGGAGTCGATACTATCGAGATAAGCATTGCGCTCATCACTCCATAAGGAGTGCTCTATTGCACTAACCATCTCTTTCCAATCTGGTAGGAGCATCTCAGGATAAAGTTTCTTAGCAACTCGCAAAGCTGCTGCATATAATGCATTAAGGGCCGTTGTACAACCCTGTCGTTTTAATGCATCGGCCCACTCAAAGAACACCCAACCGGGAACATCTTCAAGCAAATTCGAGTCATTGAGAAACGGTTTAAACCAGCAAAGTAGTTTGTAAACATGCCCCATTAAAGCATCTACGGTCTCACGATCCCCGCTATGAAGAAAATACTGCTCAAGGGCCAGAACCCAAAGAAGGGCAAAATCGGGAATGTAGGCATAGTCGTGCTCACTCAAGTCACACGAAGAAGCCATCAGAACCATCCCATCGGGACGTTGGGTCATAGCGGTATCTAACAAATACTTCTTAGCAGCATCATATGCTCCAAGACAACGATATCCTACGAGGGAACTAACGTAGACATCTCCAGTCCAACATCTTTGTTCTCTAGTCGGGCAATCCACATACGAATCCATGAGGCAACGAGCAACGGTGCGGGCTCCCGCTGTATATATATTATTAAGAACTTCGTCAGAGCATTTGAAGGTTCCCCGCCCTTCAGAACTTGCTCCATAGGGTTCTAAAGAGATTTCGGTGATGGTCAAAGAACTCTCTTTTTTCCATGTTAACTCTAATGCTCGCAAACCTGCTGGTTCAAATAGAGCGTAATCATGTACCCCTTTTTTGACGATAAACCGATGCTTTGGAGGCGTAGCAATCCCAGGAACTACGGGAGGAATAAAAGCACGCTTATTAGAATCTAGCCGTTCACCATATTGGATGGTGATTTCTCCTGGCTTTTCGGCAGATACTTTAAAGCGCACATACCCTACAACCAAATTCTTAAAGATTGCTGTTAGGCCCTGCTCATATTCCACTATCTCGCTGGGATACAGGATAGAATTGCAGGTGCGAACAGAGGATGAGACCTTCATGGCGGGAAAAGGTAAAATTGGGGAGTGCCCTTTTAATGGAAACTTCAACTCGAAGGCATGCGACCATGCTGTTTCATCATAGTTACTCGTTTTCCACCCCTCGGGTTCCTTGGTTGCATCAAAGTATTCACAAAATCCCGTTCCACCAAAAGGAGTATCTTGTTCCCAAGCTTCAGAAACGAGGTACTTCCACTCTTTGCTAGTATCAACTTGGCAAGAGCCAACTTGGCCCTGTAAGAAAAATCCACCACACCCAAAGACACTCGTATGCTCCTCGTGGGGCAATTGATACCAAGAGGTGCTTTTACCATAACTGTGCACTACAGCTGCTAAAACATGAACTCCTGGTTTTACTCTTCTTCCCGCTAAGGGGGAAGCATCGGCACAATGGGCCATGGGATGAAAGCGCATAGGCCCTCTGCCAACCAGCTCGCCATCAAAATACAATTGATAGCGGCCATCAGCCGACACAATGAAAGGGGTAGAAACAACCGCTTCTTCAAAAGTCTCGAATGTATAGCGGAAATAGAGATAACGGTTGCTCTCGAATGCTAAATCTTGAAGAGGTCGTCCAATGAAGCGCACATTACTAGGCCATGATTTCTCACGCCAAATCCATGTAGCCCGCTGAGTTATATTAGTACCTATCATGAGAATCTACCCTTTTTACAGTCATTGTGTCGAGATTACAGCTAGTTAGAATGGAGACGAGAATTGGTCTGCAAAGCTCGTCTCCAGTATGTATCGTACTATTACTAGATTAATTTTCCGGTAATTCGACATCAATCCAATCGCTAATGGGCTGCCACCAGCCATTTTTGACCTGTAGGATGACCCCGCCAGCGACGCCTTCTCTTCTGGTCGGGGAGAACGTTGCGTAACTCCCTTTTCCTGTAGGGTAATCTTTAAAAGATTCTAATGTCTGAATTAGTTTCTCTCTTGTTAAATCAGGTCCAGCCTTTTCTAAGGCATCAGTCAACAACTTGACGCTTAAGCCATGTTCTACCGATCCACCAATATTACTACCAGCCTTGGCATATTCTGGATAATACTTAATAAGAGTATCAGCCATAGCTTGCATCTCGGCAGTTCCATAGTGACCTCTTTCAGGACTGTACTCTACTTCACCCCAATAACAGCCAATAATACCTTCGGGTTGATCATCAGCAATTAGTGATAATAATACTGAATTACTAATTGGCATGTTTACCATAATCTGAGAATCCATACCAGTTCGCCTAATTTCTTTTATAATGACAGCCGCTGGCTGCATTGTCATCCCCATTATTACCACAAGATCGGGATCAGCTTGTCTAATTTTAGCTATTTGAACGGCTGCGCTAGGTGCGGTTTCAACGATAGCTTCACTCGCTACTACATTCAAATTTCGATCTTTGGCCTCGGTCATAAATCTATCCAGCCCGGTTTTGCCACTGGCACTGTCGCCGTACACTACACTGATCCGCTTAAATTGCCCTTCGCTCTCCAACCAAGCCGCCATGGTTCTAACCTGAGTAGCGGTTGTAGGAAAGAGACTAAAAAGATATTTCCGTGCCGGGAACATCATATCTTCTGGTGGTGCCATCGGAAAGAGCCAAGGAATCTGATTCTGTTCAATTAAGGAATAGGCTGGACGTGTAACTGACCCAAATCCGAACAAAAGAGCAAAGACCTTGTCTTCTGTAATCAAGCGCCTATAATTTGCCACGGCCTGAGCAACATCCATACCACTGTCGTAGGCAATAACTTCGAGCTTTCGGCCGTGAATACCTCCGGCGTCATTGACACGGTTAAACTCGGCCTTAACACTCTCTAAGGTCTGGTTCCCAATAAATCCAATCGGCCCGGTCAGGGGCATAGTATAACCAAAAACAATCTTGGTATCTGTCACCCCGGGTGTTAGCGATTCTTTTTCACCAGCTGCGAACACCCCTGTCATGACTAATGCCACAACAATCAACGATAGCATTACTCTCTTCATATGTAGACCTCCTTGAGTCTTACGTTGCGATATTCCTACTCTCCTTCAAACAGAGGAGAGGTTTCCACTATATTCAAGCTTTAGGTTTAACCCCAAGATAGAGATTTCGTACTTCATCATTATGGAGTAGCTCAGTTCCACTACCTTCAATCGAAATAGTTCCAGTCTCCAAAACATAGGCGTAGTCTGCCAGTTCAAGGGCCATCATTGCATTCTGCTCCACCAATAGTATGGTAGTGCCCTGCTTCTTTAATTCCTGTAAAAAAGAGAATACCGAGTCGATAATTACCGGAGCAAGTCCAAGTGATGGTTCATCCAACATGAGGATCCCAGGTCGCCCCATAAGCCCCCGTGCTATAGCAAGCATTTGCTGTTCTCCACCGCTTAAAGTAGCTGCTAACTGTTTTTCACGGCTACGAAGGATTGGAAAAGAATCGAACATCTTCTCTGCATCAATTCGAATTTCTTTTGTATCTTTACGAGAATAAGCTCCCATCATTAAATTCTCTTTGACAGTAAATTCGGGGAACACCATCCGTCCTTCAGGAATATGGATAATTCCTTTGCGCACAATTTCCTCGGGCTTTGCTTGTGAAATATCTTCATTTTTGTAAAGAATTGAACCTTGATTGGGATGCAACAATCCTGAAATTGTCCGTAGAACAGTCGACTTACCAGCGCCATTAGAACCAATAATGGAGACAACAGAACCTTGTTTGACCGTGATAGAGACCTTTCTGAGAACCTGCACTTTTCCATACGCACATGAAATTTCTTGCAACTTAAGCATGGCTATCCCTCTTGCCTAAGTAGGCTTCTACCACCCGGGCATCGTTTTGAATCTCCTCGGGAACTCCGAGGCAGATCTCTTTACCATAATCCAAGACGATTATCCTGTCGGATATTGACATAACCATCGACATATCATGTTCAATGAGAAGTACCGTAATTCCTAAATCTCCTCTTATTGATTTAATTAATTCAGACAATTCGGCTGTCTCAACAAAATTTAAACCAGCTGCCGGTTCGTCTAGTAATAGCAGTTTAGGTTCAAGTGCTAAGGCACGTCCTAATTCAACTCGTTTTTGAATAGGAAATCCTAAGTCAGTAACCTTCTTATTGGCAACTTCCCCAAGGTTAAGAAAGGAGAGAATCTCATGTACTTTTTTACGGTTTTGCTCCTCTTCATCCTTTACCTTTTTATTCCTGATAAGTTCATTCCAAAAATTAGTTTTAGTGTGCATATGTCTGGCAGCCATTAAATTATCTTCGACCGACATTAAAGTAAACAATTCTAAGTTTTGGAAGGTTCTCCCCATTCCCAGATGGGCAATTTGATGGGGTAACAAATTCGTAATATCTGTGCCCGAGAATAAAATAGAACCCGCTTGAGCACGATAAAGACCACTTATAATATTGAAAGCGGTAGTTTTACCAGCCCCGTTTGGCCCTATAATAGCAAAAATCTCTTGATTTCTTACATCTAGGCTCAATTGATTTACCGCTTTAATACCGCCGAAACTGATAGAGATGTCTTGCAGGGTCAAAATGCTATTCATACTATTTTTCATGCCTTCCCCCTACTTTTCACATTAGTAATTAAGGATCCAAACATCCCTAAGAGCCCATTAGGAGCAATGAGTACGAATATTAAGAGAATAGCACCGTAGACAAGGTTCATTGACTGGTTAAACAGTCCGCCGAACACCTGGGGAATTAACATCATTATGACACTTCCCAACAATGGTCCCCATACAGTACCAATTCCACCAACTACAAGAATTAAGAAAAACGACAAGCCCATGATTGAGAAGAAGTCAGCTTGTAAATACCCAATAAGATAGGCATATAACACACCTCCAACTCCCCCTAGACATGAACCAAAGGTAAATAATTTAAGCTTCTCTCTAGCAATATTAATGCCGAGCGAAGCAGCGGCGATCTCACCATCACGAATAGAGCGCCAAGCATGTCCAGTTCTTGACTTACTAATGTTGCTAACAAAGAACTGAGTTAATACCCCTATGATGACAATCATGATAAAAATCGATTCAATTGAACTCAACACCATCGGACCAAATGTGGGGGGAGCAACATACATCCCTTCATTGCCTCCAGTGAGATTGTTGAAAAAGTTGATTAACACAAACAAAGCACTGGAAAATCCATAGGTCGCCATTGCCAAAAAGAACCCTCGTAATCGCAGACAGGGAAATCCAATGACAAATCCAATCAAAGCCGACGCAACAGCGGTTAATATGAGAATTACCGGGAAAGGAAGCATAGGAAAGAGGCGAGAAATGATCGCTCCGAAGTAAGCACCAAAAGCCATAAATCCTGGTTGTCCAAAGGAAAATATAGCTCCCCAGCCAATCATAGTATTTAATCCTTGCGCCACAATTGCCATTATCAAAATCACCCCGACTAAGTAGAGCAAGTAATTGGAAATATATAATGGAGCTAAAAGGAGCAGGACGACAATGAGTACTAAACTACTATTTTTAAGAACTTTTTTATTTACACTTTGCATTGTCTCACACCTTCTTGATAGTCTTTTTGCCCAACAATCCGGTTGGTTTGAGAAACAACACGATCATCAGCAAAATAAACGGCACAATAGCCTGTAACTCGGTGGGAATGTAAACCGGCAAGATCGAA
>JAQVOO010000112.1 GCA_028702575.1 Sphaerochaetaceae bacterium | reverse complement strand
ATAATCTCGTAGTTGATATACATATCGAGTATTTTTCTATTTTGATTAATATACTCTTTTAAACGGGGAGGGCCGTAGATGGTTAAGGGTTCTTCACGGTCTACTTGGGCACTTAACATAAGCATGCCAGGCAAACCAGTGACATGATCGGCATGCATATGGGAAATAAAGATGGCCGAAATTCTCTTCCATTTAATAGTGAGCATTTTTAAAGATATTTGAGTTCCTTCTCCACAATCAAATAAAAAGAGATCCCCTTCACGACGGACCATTGCCGAAGTGAGGAATCTACCGGGGAGAGGCATCATACCACTAGTTCCTAGAACAAAAACTTCAAAATTCATGCCGCTAGCCTACCGTTGAATCAATCTTGTTGCAACACTTCTAATGGTGAAATTACTCGGATTCTGTGTAAGGTACATAACACTGTTACGCTAGAAATCCCCAACATCGACAGACCAATGAGGAGTAAATCCTTCCATTTGATAATTATCGGAAAATCTAAAAGATAGTATTGTAATCCAGCAATTTTAGAACTACCAAGCCAATGCAAGAGGACTCCTAATTGCGACCCGATGAGGACTCCAATCACCATTCCACAGAGTAAGCCAAGTAGCGTTACAGTCATCACAGTCGCAAAATATGATGCAATAAGTTGCGTATGTAATGCCCCTACTGTTTTAAAGAGGGCAATGGCTTGCATGGAATCTTGGACTAGTTCTTGTGCAATGGAAGCAACGTAGACTCCGGCTACGAGTAAGATTAGTAAAAAGACCATCAAGATTACTTGGCGACTCGTTATAAAATTTTGATAGACGGTTGTATTAAATTCATCCCAAGTAGCATAATCAAAATCTTGGGCAAATTTGACTTGAAGTGTTTCTATTATCGCGGCAAGTTGGTCAACCGCCGATCCTTTCACTAATAACTCAGTATAAGAATTTTGGCGTTGAGGGAAATATTTTACGGCATCTTTACGATTCATAAAGATTAATGATGAATCAAGCTCATGGTATCCGGAAGCATAGAGCGCAGAGACCACTGCTAAAACTGGTCGAATACCCGTTCGTGAAGTGTTCTCAGGTACAATCATAAAGGCCACCCTATCTCCAATACCTACACCAAGGGTTTTACTTAAAACTTCACTGATCATCACGGTTGTTAAGGAACCCTCTTGAGACAGGGGTTCTCCCGTAAATTCAAGTTGCTCGCGCCGCATTTCATTAAAGTAGGTTGTCTCAACCCCTTTTATTTTGACTTCGGCTGTAGTTTCCCGCGAATAAATAATACCATAGCCAGTCACAACCTGATCTGCACTCGCAATTCTTGCATCATTAAAATCATTGAGCAACAGCTCTTCTTCCGGTGAAACATAGATTTGAATATGACCATCTTGTAACAAAATATATTTATCGGTTATTCCACTCATCATCCCATCCATAAAAATTAAAGCTAAAACAAGAGGAACCATCACCACAGCAATTAACACTATCGATCTTAGTAGTCTTCTAGTCGCATAGCGCGTTTGTTCGCGTGGCAAAATGAGATGTCCATACAACCAGAGACTAAAAGAGACCTTCATGGCCCCTCCTGGAGCTGCCTGTTTTGTAAAAGATACACGCTACTACAACGGGCAGCTAATAGCGGATTGTGAGTAACTAGCAACAAGGTGCGCCCCTCTTCTTTAACCATTTCCAATAATAAAGTTTCAATATCACTTGCAGAAGCTTCATCTAAAGAGCCAGTAGGTTCATCTGCTATGATTAAATCAGGCTGATTAATTAAAGCTCGGCAAATTGCCACTCGTTGACGCTCCCCTCCTGAAAGCTTTTGAGGACGATGATCGAGACGGTCAGCCAAACCTACCCGCTTTAATAATTGGGTAGCTCGTTGTATAGTAGCTTGGCGGCCATCTCCTCGGATTAAAGCTGGTACACAGACATTCTCTAATGCATTAAAATCTTCGAGAAGAATGTGGGATTGAAAGACAAACCCAATATGACGATTTCTAAAGGCCGATAGGGCCTTATCGTGCATTTTCCCTACATTACGGCCAAGAAATAGTACGGATCCTGCAGTTGGTTTGTCTAACCCCCCCGCCAGATTTAATAACGTACTTTTGCCTGATCCACTTTTACCAGTAATAGCTACCGAAGTTCCAGAGGGGACGCTCAGATCCAAATCCTCAAGAATTACCAATCGAGATTCACCGGAAATGTAGGTTTTTGTGACAGATTCAAAACGTAAAAGTTGTTCACTCATGATACATTAACTCCATAGGCTCCTTGCGTAATAGGTGTCTGCACCCAATATAGGTAAACCCTACCGACAAGGCTAAAACTATACATGTAATTACAATAACTTCCCCAGTTTGGATCTCCATTGTAAATGGATAAGAGAGTAAAACATTACTTTTCCCACTAAATTTTGATTGAATTGAATCAATCCACGTAAGAATAGGACCAATGTAAGTTCCAAGCAAAAAACTTCCAATTATTCCTATAGTTTCACCGATAAGGGTAATGATAACCGCTTGCAACAAGAAAACCTGTACCGTAATATGTTTCGGGGAACCCAAAGCTCTCAAGATTGCCAATTCTCGTTGTTTTACAAACAGTAACCGTGATGAGGCGTTTTTCATATTTACGGCAAGAATAATAAACATAAATAATAAAAACAGATACATCATCACCTTTTCAAGTGTTAAAGCCGAATAAAAAGCACTGTTTACCTGTTGCCATGTGCGGATGGTAGCTTCTGGAAACTCATTGGCAATAGTAGATACTACACTTTGGGATCTATTGATAACATTCGGCTCTAAAAATAACCCGTAGATAACCCGTTTAGGTCCAATTATATTCATCAGTGGCGTAACATCACTAATAATGGTGGAATTATCAAATTCAGGTAACCCTGTCTGAAAAATAGCAGAAATAGTCAAAGTCACAGTAGAAGGAGCTAACACTGCCGTTTTGCCAGCACCTAATAAGGTCATTTGGAGTGTATCGCCAATATTAGCCCCTATTTTCATCGCCATTTGACCACTTATTGCCACCTCTAATGGTTGTGGTATAGTACCATTCCACAAAAGAGTTCGCTTTGAGAAAGGGTTTTCCGTTTCCCATACTGAAGCCTCTATAACGCGTAAACGAGCTGTGCTAGAACGATCAGCTCTCGGGTTTTGAAGCATAACCTGAGTATTCACATAGGGGAACACCTGCACAACATGCTCAATATGTTCTAATTGTTCCCTATAATCTTCTATTGGAACAACCGAGCTGTCAGATGGTGGAAACGTTACCTGCACATGGAAAGATTCAATCGCTTTGACTTGGTCTAACAACTCGGTCTGTAAACTATTCATCAGTGCTAAGACGCTGATAATCGCTAACATCCCTATGGCAATGCCAAACATAATAACCAAGGTTGCGCTGCGGTGCCGATTGCTCTTGGAAAAAGCATAGCGCCAAGCTAATTTAAGCGTAAACATTACCGTTCCTTTCGATATTCTAGACTTAAGACACGTTTCCCGTCCGGTGCATAGGTTATATCGGCATAAGGCCTGCCATTGTCAAACAACGTAACAATTGTGGTTCCATCATCCATATAGCGGGTTGCTTTAACTGGTTCGGTATCGACCCATTCAGTTTGATCTTGTATCTGACCGTTTTTGTACCATTTTTCAATTCGCCGAGTAGTAGAACCAATAATAAGTTCCTCTGATTGATCAAGGACCCCTAACGGATCATAGATATAAGAGTGCTTGACCAACGTACCATCTGGATGTTCAGTTTCCGTAGCGACCATCATCCCATCAGGTCCATAGACCTTTTGTACTATGAGATCATCTTTTTTTTCCGTGACTAACAAGCGCCCTGCTTCATCATAATCAACCTTGGTAGAAACTAAAACTTGATCGTCGACCCAGTAGTTACGAACAACAAGATTGTGTGGGAAATACGTTAATGTGGAGAAGTAGTTATCTATATTTTCCCCATAGACAGGGGCCCCTTCTTGTACAGTGTAGATTGACTGGGAAACTCCTTCATTGGTATCTACTATCCGCAACCCGGCTAACATTCCCTCTTTGCCACGATAATAGGTAATAAGTTTGTCCAACTCTCCATTAGAGAGTTCTTTTGTCTCGATTAAACGTCCATCAGCATAGACATGCAGAATCACAGAAATATGATCTGCTTCTTGGATAAAGATACGTTGTGGTAGGCCATTTTCATAAAAGGTGGTCGTTCGAGAGACTTGGTTGCCTAAAGGATCATATACAATTTGCTCAACCTCTTTTTGCTGCTCTTTGCTAGTCACCGTCTCTTCCATAATTAGCGTTGAACCATCATATAAAGAGCGCTGTTCGAGGTTGGTATTTTCTCCATTGACCGTAAGGGTATACCGACTTTCATTTGGGTTAGCCAACTCTAGTTTTTGCCCGAGGCTATTAGAACGATACACAGCTCCGTATAAAGGTAGCATAGAGAGAATAATTCCTGCTACTGTTAGGCGAAACCATCGCATCTTTTGCACTAAATTATACCCACCAATGTATCGAGAAATTCTTCTTTATCAAACGGTTTTAGATCTGTATACCGTTCACCAATTCCCACAAACGCAACCGGAATTTTTAATGTGTCTCCTATTTGGATCAAAGAGCCCCCTTTGGCAGCCGAATCATACTTAGTGAGAATTAAGGCATCAATGCCGATTGCCTGATGAAACAACTGGGCTTGACTTACCCCATTTTGACCAGTAGTGGCATCAATGACTAAAAATCGCTGATAGCAAGCATCCTCCAAAATTCTTGATTTTATTACCTTGTCTATCTTTTGCAACTCTCGCAATAGATTCTCCTTGTTATGCATGCGACCAGCGGTATCGGCTAAAACAAGATTATCTTTTTTGGCGTTTGCGCTTTGGATCGCATCAAATATTACAGCTCCTGGATCAGCACCATGACCTTGTTTTATTATTCTGCATTGCGTCCGCTCGGCATGTAATTCTAACTGATCAATTGCGGCAGCTCGAAAGGTATCGGCAGCAGCCATGATTACTGAATTCCCTTTCTCTTGATAATAGACCGCTAGCTTAGCAATTGTTGTCGTTTTCCCTACACCATTGACCCCTAATATGAGAAAAATATTAGTAGCACCACTGACCAACTCCGGTTGATATGCTTCAATTTTAGTGGCTAAAACTCGTTTCATCAACTGTTGTAACTCTTGTGATGAAGTACTTTTCTCTATTTTAGCTTGTTTACGGACAGCATCAGAAATTTCCATGGTTGTCTTTGCCCCTAAATCACCTTCAATAAGCATATCTTCCAATTTTTCAAAAAATTGTTCATCAAAAGTTTTTATACCGAAAAGTGCTTTTAATCGTGCACCAAATGTTTTTTTCATGCTCCATTCCTTCACTTTAAATTACTGAGAACTATACTTCGTTTTTTGGTAATATGCAAATAATTGCGCTCCGGTCTCTATTGAAGAGAGTACCACGCCCCCTAAAGCTCCCCATACCAGCGGTTGCCAATACGTAGTTGTAGAAAGGGAACGTGAAAGCGCATCAAGCACTATGGCTGTAGCACCTAACAGTAATGTCCGCCCAAACGATGCATAGACACTCTTTTGTGATCGTGCGACGGCCCCAGCACTATGCATCCAAGGTGGGTGTAAGGTTAGTTCAATATGCTCAAGGGGGCTATTGTATTGTCGAATGGTAGGGAGCAGCCCTTTTTGATACCCATATAACGAAAAAGGAGTCTGTTGAGAGGGCCAAATCAACGGTAGGGCCCCACGGGGCCCTTGCGTAATGGTTACCTCGGGAGTATGGGTAAAAGAGGTAACTAACAGAGGTGGACCAGAAATTCGTTCCATTGCTAATGCAAGTGTTTTTATTTGTCCAGCTTGCACAAATACCTCTTGTTCGACTGGATTGAAGCCTTGGCTAGTGAAAGATAGGTCATGCATCCCCTCTGCTAATGGCAAAAATCGATCATACATGGCAATTTCTCGATCATCTGCACTGAGGGCTAAACCTGGTATTGAATTTGAGATGTGTAGCAATCCTAATGATTGAGCAGAGAGAGAAGAAATTGAATTAAGAAATACTTCTCCTTTTAGCTTTGAGAGCTCCTCAGGAAGGGTCAGGCCATCATAAAGAACAACTCCTTCGTAATGGAAACGATGATAAGTTACCATTCGTACACGCAAAAAGGCATCAAAATAGTTAATGCTACAGACAAAGAGGTAATCGAGATTATGTAGCGCTAGGATATAATCGATTACCGTAGCATCAGAAGCAGTAATTGCTTGAGCCAAACTAGGGGCAACGTCGATTTGCTGCCAAACTACATCAAATGAAGTTTCATCAGAAAGAGGCGGTGAAGGAGGTGTCATCTCTATTTGTGGCACTACCCCATCTAATTGCTTAATCTTGCGATGTTTTTCTTCTAGAAAGCTTTTTTTTTCTGTTTGTAAGATTCGTTGCTTATAGAGATCTTCATAGTGGTCAGAAAACTCAACGGTCTGCCCATAAGCGGCAATCATTTCAAAGAGCGTGGGGGGAAAATAACGAGCGTGGGGGGCCTCAACAACACTAATCCATCCAAATTGAAGGCTTTTAGCCCCAGATAACGCACCTACACACAGGAAACAGAGGAGCAATATTCTGATTTTCCTGTGTCGCATAATCT
>JAQVOO010000111.1 GCA_028702575.1 Sphaerochaetaceae bacterium | reverse complement strand
CCATCTTCATTTGTCTTATGGGCAAATTTTCCAGGCATGAGAACAGGGGTTCCATCAGGCATCTCCCAAGGAGTAGTTTCTCCATCAAAAGGAGATCCAAAGAGAGTTGTCGGTCCATACAGACCCACGATATCTACATCAATCCAATCGGCTAATTCTTGATCAATTTCCCCCAACATCTGTAAAGGTTCAATGATACGGATAGGCCGATCTTCGAGACCTAGTAATCGCCGTAACCGATAAATCACTGAAGCATTCATCCCTGTTTGACCAGTCCCGCCAAAATCGATGGGAATCCAATCTGGTTTTTCATGATGGAGCACGCTCATTAAGTTTTCCCGTTTTGTCATTTCATCCTTTCCTTGTGGTCAAATGTGGAGATATCTCGTCTCTACGCCGTCTAATTCGATCAACATCAATCGGATATGTTCCATATTCATGGACAGTCGCATACATTGTTTCAATATTAAGTAAGGGTATCTGCTCATGAACTTCGCTAGAAGATCCAATGCAAATACGTCCTTTAGGGCCAATTTTCTCAATCAGTTCAAGCGTTTCATCTTCAACGTCATAACGATTGCCATAGGGTAACGTTACCGCACAACAGACATTTCCAAAATAAGAAGTTTGTGGATACTCTTCGAAAATTGTAAAAATATCATTACATCGATTGCGTTCAATCGGGTTTATTCCTTCAGCTTCTAACTCATCTAGGATTAATTTAAGAAGTTGTCCATACTGCCCATCAGAATGAAAAACAAAGACGCCATCTTGGCTACGGATTGGCTTTGCAAATCTTCTCCACCAGTGTAGCAAGTTGTCTCGTATAAAAGAGGGGTTAAAGATCGGGCCATTTGATCCAGCTATATCCTCGCCCATAAATTGCACAGGCACTGCACCAGGTAACTCTGTGTAGGCCTGAGCCAAAGTCTCTCCATAGATCCCACAACATGTTATGATGTGTTCAACTATTTCTGGCGCGTCGTATATAAGCAAAGAAAATAATTCAATACCAACAAACGTATAGGCGTCTGTTAAAGGACCTTCAACAGCTCCAATATAGACAACATCCTGTGCCAACATCGTCTCAAGAACATTACTCATAAAAGGTATATACCACTCACGTACTTCTTGTTTATTGGGAATCTTTGGAAGGAAGCCTTTCAATTGTTCAAGATTGGTAAACGGACGTTTTGCAATCCATGCTGTATCTCCGCCCTGCTGCACCTCCCAAGAATCTTTATCAACGCCCATAAAATGAATCCAATTATCGACTTTACTGCGCATCCAATGGTTAACAGGATCATACACAGAACGGGTCATATCAAGGCCAACACCTCTGTACGCTCTGGCGTTAAGTTCAAGAAGTTCTTCCCATTCATACGTCTTATTACGGTCATATCCTCCGTAGGCAATTAAAACTTGGCTATTGTCGACATAATCATACGTCATTATCCTATCGGTATTTAATATGCCTTTTTGACGGTCTTGAAACGATACAAATTTATTAATACGTTCTATATTAGTCATTAAAGAGTTCCCTTTTAATTACATAAATCAAGCACTTCTGCTTTGCTCCTTGAATCTATCCATAAGTACAGCAATGAGTAAAATCATACCGCGGACAACATACTGATAGAATGTTGGAATGTTCATGAGGTTCATAGCGTTTTGCACCGTACCCATGATAAGGACACCAACTATAGCACCTTGAATTGGGGCAATCCCCCCTGAAAGAGAAACTCCACCAAGAACACAAGCTGAAATTACATCCAATGAGAATCCGACTGAAGTGTTTGGTTGGCCGCTGGTCATACGAGAAGCTAATACGACGCCGGCAAATCCAGCCATTAACCCTTGAAGGGTAAAAATTGCAATTCTAACTTTATCAACGGCAATACCAGCCAAACGGGCAGCTTCAACGTTTCCTCCTATTGCAAGAGTATTCTTTCCATAAGTTGTTTTGTTTAATAATACTCCAAAAATGACGAAACAGATAATTGTTATCCAAATGGGATTGGGAATTGAAAGTATTTGACCGTTCCCCAAACTAAAGAAGTTCTCATTCATGATACCTACTGCACTTCCTCGTGAGACAATAAAGGCCAGACCCCGAATAATTTGGCTCATTGCTAACGTGGTAATCAAAGCATTAATACCAGCTTTTGCAATAATTATTCCATTGAGTAACCCAAATATCCCTCCCCCAATTATTCCTCCTAGTACGCCAAGAACAACACTTCCCGTCATGTTGATAATCATGGCGGCTGAGACTCCACTAAAGGCTATAATATTTTCAACAGATAAGTCGAATGCCCCTGAAGCTAAACAAAACACCATGGTACAAGCAACCATACCTACCATAGAAACTGAAAGGCCCAGGCCCACCATATTTCTCCAAGTGAAGAAATAGGGGACAAAAATTGAAAGTAGTATGACTAAAACGATAAATATAAGCAGCATGCCTGAATTATCCCAGAGATATCTTGTCGTCTTCGCGATTGAATTTTTCTTGCTCATGGAAAACCTCTTATTCCTTAATTAATAATTTATTTTTGTTATCCGTTGAATTGGTAGTAAGTGCCAATTTAATTATAGTTTCTTCATCCATTTCTTCTCTATTGAGAGCTCCAACAATTTCCCCGTCCTTCATCACCAAAAGACGATCGGAGACACCCATAATCTCAGGTAAATCACTGGATATACAAATAATTGATTTCCCCTCTTCAGTAAGTCGATACATTAAATTATAAATCTCATTTTTTGTACCAACATCGATTCCCCGAGTTGGCTCATCCATCAATAAAACTGAAACATCTTCACTTAACCAACGGGCAAGAATAATTTTCTGTTGGTTTCCACCAGATAGGTTGCCAACTCTTTGATTAATTGAAGGAGTTTTAATTGAGAGAGTTTTAACAAATTTGTTAGCATTGTTAGCTTCCCAAGTTTCATCCAAGAAAATATTGAATTTCTTGTGGAGACGACGACAACTGATATTTATATTCTCACTCACATTGCGAATGGGGATAACTCCATCATATTTACGGTCTTCGGGCATGAAAACAATCCCTTCTACAATGGCATCTTTTGGTTTGTCAATTTTTAGTTTACGACCCTCTAGATGAACTTCTCCACTTTTCTTCTTGTCGGCTCCATAGAGCAAGCGCATAACTTCGCTTCTTCCTGCTCCGACCAATCCAAAAAAGCCCAGAATTTCACCTCGTTTAAGATCAAAACTTACTGGTTGTGGAATCTTCTCTCCTGATAATTCCTCTACCTTGAGAACTGTATCTCCAAGTGGACGTTCGCGGTAATTATAAATATTCTCAATATTGCGACCTACCATGTTGCTGACTAACAAATCATGGTTTACATCTTCCATATCGGTATAGGTAACAATCCGTTGCCCGTCTCTAAAGACGGTCACCTGATCACATATTTCGAATATTTCCTCCATTCTGTGGGAGACATAAATAATGGCTTTTCCTTGACTGCGCAAATTTTTTATAATTTCAAATAATCTTTGCACTTCTTTATCGGATAGAGAACTCGTCGGTTCATCGAACCCAATTATATCAGCTTCTTGTAGCAAAGCCTTCGCAATTTCAACCATCTGCCGTTGTCCGATAGAAAGATTCTTAACCTTTTCTTTAGGGTTGACCCCTTCTAACACTTCGGCTAATTGCTTTTCAGCTATTCCATGAAGTCTATTAAAATCAATAAACCCAAGACCTTTCGTGGGGAATTGCCCTAACATTAGGTTTTCAGCCACTGTCATTTCAGGTACTAAGTTCAACTCTTGATAAATCAAGGCAATCCCCGCTTGGATTGCTGCTCTTGTTGTCTTAAAATCCTGAACCTCACCTCGCAAGATGATTTGCCCCTCGTTCGCATGATATGCGCCGCTAAGTATTTTCAATAAAGTTGATTTCCCTGAACCGTTTTCTCCAACTAGTCCATGTACCTGGCCATTATTGATTGAAAACGAAACGGCATCCAACGCTTTAACGCCGGGAAATACTTTTGTTACTGATGCAAATTCAAGTACAGGTTTCATCAATCACTCTCTTTTACCTATTAGGTCCTACTAAAATTGAAATCAATGTACAGCCAAAGATTCACATTATTGTTCCTTTGGCCGTACAAGACATTACGTTATAAGCTGTTACACTCTATTCTTCCCACAGTCCGTTTTCTTTCATCTTCTCAACATAGTTACTTCTATCCATCATGACAGCTGTAGTCCATGTTACTTTAGGTGGCTCAATGCCCTTGGTAATCCAATTAAACAGCATTTCACTGGTTTCATAACCGTGTCGTTTTGGGCTAATAAGAGCTGTTGCATAAAATCCAGTTGCTTCTTTCTTCTGGAATTCAACGGTCGCTGTTCCACTACCACCGATACCGACTGAACAGATATCTTTTGCTAAGAAACCATTCCCTTCAAGTGCACGAGTCCCGCCCATAGCAGCTTCATCGTTTAATCCACCAACAAGCCAATGTTTAATTTCGGGGTGTTTAGTAACAGTAATATTTGCTGCATTAAACCCACCTTCAGTATCAGTTGTTTTTTCAGGTGATTCAAATACATTATTAGCAGGGAAACCGCGCTCTAAAAGAGCATCAGTCATACCATTAGTGCGGTCTAAAGCAGTGGGTAGTTCGTTAAAGCTTATTCGCATAAATCCTGTCTTAGCTGGATCCCACCCGCGTGCAACCATCTGGTCATACATAGTGTACCCGACCTGTTTTCCAATTTCATAGGCACTAATTCCCATGTGGGGAACTTCGGTCATTGGATTCCCGCTAGCATCAACAAATTGGTCATCAACACTAATCACTTTCATCCCATAAGTCTTTGCCTTTGCCATAATAGAAGGTCCTAATCGGACATCTGGGGTACAAATAACAAACCCGCCTGCTCCTTGAGCTTGTAGGTTATCAATCGCTGATAGTACTTTTTCTCCATCTGTAGTACCAATTTTAACTACGTCAAAACCAAGGTCTGCACCAGCTTCATCAGCAAATTTCCATTCGTTCTGGAACCATGGTTCTTCAGGCATTTTTACCAGAAATCCAATTTTGGGTGGAGCATCTTCGCGAGCTCCTTGTGCAAAGACAGACCCTACACAAATGAGAGCGATCAACAAAACAATGAGTAACTTTTTCATAAATTAAAACCCTCCTAGATTTTACGATATTAATAACATTGCAATAAATGTGCCAACAGTTATTGCTATACCCTAAAAACCATTATACCATAGAAAATAAGTCCTCGCTTTCGCGACTGCTATGATGCGAATATTCTTATTTTAATTCAATTTATCTATGCCACAATAAAGATTTAGAAACATCATGAATCTTAATTAGGTTGTTATACTTTTACTTTAAAAATTAATTAATTTTTTTAAATCTAAGTTTACATTGGCCTCAATAGAGTAAAATGGATTATAAATGTTCAAGCCGAGTTAAAAGTGTAACCCAAACTACACAACCCAAGCGAACGTCCTGAGTCAAACTGGTTACACGCAAAGGGTAAAACCTAAACCACCACTTGCGAATACAGTAAGTTAACCTTATCATATACCGTATGGATAGAAGGATTCTCATAGTTGATGATGAACGAGAGATGTGTATCTCATTGCAAAAATTATTCAATGCCCATGGAATTGGATCAGACTTTTGCACAGACGGGAAAACAGCTCAAAAGAAACTGTGCCATAACCAATATGATGTCCTCATTAGCGATTTAAGAATGAACGGTTTCACTGGTATCGATTTGCTTAAGTGCATCAGCAATAAAAAACCCCCGATAGCCACGTTTATAATTTCGGGGTATGCATCAACAGAAGTTGTTGTACAGGCGATGCGTTTAGGAGCAATAAATTTTTATGAAAAACCTCTACCATTTTCTACTCTTCTTAACGAAGTCCAACACATTCTTAACATCAAACAAAAAGAAAGCAAAAACAATAAACATAGTTTTATTGACAATCATCGTTTAATAACTTTAAACCCTAAATTCAAACATGTTATCAGTATGGCTGAAAAAGCAGCTCTTACCACTGCACCTGTTATTGTTACCGGGGAAAGTGGCACAGGAAAAGAGATCTTGAGCTCTATAATCCACTATGCTAGTGACCGTAAAGACAAACCATTCATAAAAATTAATTGCGCTGCCTTACCAGAAGCGTTATTAGAAAGCGAACTGTTCGGATATGAAAAAGGAGCTTTTACCGGTGCCCAAGAGATGCACAAGGGTAAATTTGAGATTGCTGAAGGCGGAACACTCTTCTTTGATGAAATTAGTGATATGAGCTTAAGAACCCAAGCAAAACTGCTACGAGTAATTCAGGAACATGAATATGAAAGATTAGGATCAAACATAGTCCGCAAGTGCGATGTCCGTTTTGTAGCAGCGACCAACCAAAATCTCGAAGAATGCATCAAAGCCGGAGAATTTCGTGAGGATCTCTATTTTCGTCTCAGTGTAATCTGCCTTGAAATCCCTCCTCTTCGAGAACGTCTTGAGGATATCACCCCTCTATCACGAGCATTTATCAAGGAGTTCAATCTCAAGTATGGAAAAAACATCATAGGGCTTCACGCTGACGTCCAGCAAGTTTTTTTAAGTCATTCTTGGCCAGGAAATATTCGCGAACTTAAAAATTGTATTGAGCGAGCTGTGATTTTTTGTGAAGGACAAGAAATTTTAGTTTCGGATTTACCACTCCAAT
>JAQVOO010000110.1 GCA_028702575.1 Sphaerochaetaceae bacterium | reverse complement strand
GGATTAGCCTTATCCTGCCCCGCAATATCTGGTGCCGAACCATGAATAGGTTCGTACATCCCAAAGTTATCTTCGCGTAAACTGGCCGAGGGCAACATGCCTATAGAACCCGTAATCATACTGGCCTCATCGCTTAAAATATCACCAAACATATTTGAGGTAACGATGACATCAAACTGCTGAGGGTTACGTACCAATTGCATGGCTGCGTTATCAACATACATATGATTAACCGTAACAGCGGGATACTTTTTAGCTAAACGGTCCACTACAGAACGCCAAAGGCGTGAAGATTCCAAAATATTAGCTTTATCGACACTGGTGAGGTGTTTATTGCGTTTCATGGCAATCTCAAAGCCCTTGATAACAATACGTTCAACTTCTTCAACACTATAAGCCATAGTATCGAAAGCCCAACTCTGATCAGCACTACGCCCGCGCTCTCCAAAATAGATACCACCGGTTAGTTCACGAACAACCATAAGATCGAGACCACCTGTGATCAGTTCATCTTTAAGGGGACAAGCTTGTGCTAGCTGTTTATAGAGAATAGCGGGACGCAAATTACAAAACAACCTGAGATTACTACGAAGTCCCAACAAAGCTTTTTCGGGGCGCTGTTCTCCTTCGAGATGATCCCATTTAAAACCGCCCACCGCGCCAAGTAACACTGCTTCGGCATCTTGGCATCCCAACAACGTCGATTCAGGTAGTGGGGTACCAACGGTATCAATCGCTACTCCTCCTGCTAAATAGAAAGAATAATCGAATTTATGGCCAAACTTCTGTCCAACTGCTCCCATAACCTTAACGGCTTCAGCTAGAATATCGGGACCGATCCCATCTCCGGGAATCAGAGCAATACGCATTTTCATGAGAGCACCTCCTGCTGTAGATACTGTATTAACCCATCAGCACTGATCATTTTTTGAATAAAGGGAGGAAAGGGCTCTGCTGACCAACGCTCACCCGTTGTCTCATTTGTAATAACGCCCTTTGTAAATTCAACAGAAACATTATCGCCCATCTTAATGCCAGCCACTGCCGCTTCACACTCCATGATCGGCAATCCAATATTAATCGCATTGCGATAAAAAATACGAGCAAATGAAGAGGCAATAACACAACTAATTCCAGCTGTTTTAATTGCTAATGGAGCATGTTCTCGTGATGATCCACACCCAAAGTTGCGCTCAGCAACGATAATATCTCCTAGTTGTACCTTTTTTACAAAAGTAGCATCCAGATCTTCCATACAATGACTAGCCAACTCTTTGGCATCACTTGTGTTTAAATAACGGGCTGGAATAATAACATCGGTATCAACATTTTCCCCATATCGAAAGGCTTTCCCTTGTGCTTTCATCTCTGTTTACTCCTCTATACTTTCGGGATTTGAAATATATCCGGTCAGAGCCGAAGCTGCTGCAACGGCTGGGCTAGCTAGATAGACTTCACTTTGTGGGTGCCCCATCCGGCCTACAAAGTTCCTGTTCGTCGTCGCAACCGCCCGTTCTCCTTCAGCCAAAATACCCATATGCCCACCGAGACAAGGACCACAAGTAGGCGTGCTCACCACAGCACCAGCCTGCACAAAAATCTTCAAAAGGCCTTCGTCCATAGCTTGGAGGTAGATCTCCTGAGTTGCAGGGAAAACAATAGTGCGAACTGTGGGATTAACTTTTTTACCTTTAAGAATCTTAGCAGCAATGCGCAAATCGCTAATACGCCCATTTGTACAAGAACCGATGACCACCTGATCAATTTTTATCTGCCCTACTTCATCAATAGTTCTCGTGTTATCTGGGAGGTGGGGGAAAGCAACTGTCGGTCGCAGAGTCGCTAGATCTATATCATAGGTGCGTTCGTATTCAGCGTCTTCATCAGCTTGGAAAACTAATGGCGTCCGTTTGCAATGGGCACCAAGATAGGCTATAGCAACTCCATCAACACCAAAAATACCATTTTTGGCCCCAGCTTCAATCGCCATATTGCAAATCGTGAACCGATCATCAATGTTCAAAGAAGCTACTCCTTCTCCGGTAAACTCCATTGATTTGTAGAGCGCTCCATCGACACCAATCATCCCAATAATATGGAGAATCAGATCTTTGCCTGAAACCCAAGGTGGTAACTTACCAGTTAAATTAAAACACAAGGCCGAAGGGACTTTGAACCAAGCTTTGCCAGTCGCCATAGCAGCAGCCATATCGGTACTGCCTACTCCTGTCGAAAAGGCCCCTAGAGCCCCATAGGTACAGGTGTGACTATCGGCTCCAATAATGAGGTCACCGGCATTTACTAATCCCTGCTCGGGTAGTAACGCATGTTCAATACCCATTTGCCCAATTTCAAAATAATGTTCAATCTTTTTATCATAGGCAAATTCGCGCATCATTTTACACTGCTGAGCAGCTTTAATATCCTTATTAGGGGTGAAATGATCAGGAACTAAGGCAATCTTAGAAGTATCGAAAACTGCATCGATGCCAAACTTGGCAAACTCTTTAATCGCTACTGGTGACGTAATATCATTTCCCAACACCAAGTCGAGATCTGCCATTATTAATTGGCCGGGACGCACCTGATCTACATTCGCATGGGCGGCCAAAATTTTCTGTGACATGGTCATGCTCATCTATTTGCTCCTTGTGGATGAATAACGGGCGGCAAGACCCCCTCTTTCATCAATTTATATTCAATTGCATCAACTAGAGCCATCCAGCTGGCCTCTATAATGTCAGTTGAGACTCCAACTGTAGACCACGAATATTCTCCATCTGATGTTTCAATTAAGACCCGAACCTTGGCCGCTGATGCTTGTTTGGAATCTAGGACACGTACTTTAAAATCGGTCAAATAGATAGTGGCTAACAGGGGGTAAAAGTTTTCTAGCACTTTGCGCAAAGCTTTATCTAAAGCATGTACCGGCCCATCGCCTTGAGCAACGGCAATAGCCGTTTCACCATTGACTGCCACTTTCACCACTGCAGTATGACTTGTTTCCGGCCCACTATAAAGTGGGCGTTCCCCGAATGTTTTATAATGGTCCAATGTAAAATATGGTTTATATTTCCCTAAATGTTTAGCAATAACAAGCTCAAAAGAGCTTTCAGCACCTTCAAATTGATACCCATCGAACTCCATGCGCTTGAGCGCATCCATAATTTGTTTTGTCTCGGGAGAACTTTTATTTATCTCGGGGGCATATTTTTGAATACGCCGCAAGATAGTAGCTCGGCCAGCGACCTCGCTCATCAATACTCTCCGTTCATTCCCAACTAGTTCGGGATCCATATGCTCAAAGGAACGGGGATTCTTGGCTATCCCATCGATATGCATGCCCCCCTTATGGGCAAAAGCACTGCGTCCAATATAGGGTTTACCGTGGGGAATTGAAATATTGGCAATCTCAGCGATCGAATGGGTAATTAATGTTAATTTAGCTAACATTTCAGGTGAAAGTACATCGTAACCCATTTTTACCTGCAACGTCGGAATAATGGTTGCCAAGCAGGCATTCCCAGAACGTTCCCCAAAGCCTGCTAACGTCCCTTGAACCTGCCGAGCTCCTGCTTCTACCGCTAAAAGAGAGTTTGCATCGGCACAAGAAGTATCGTTATGGGTATGAATACCAACGATTACCTTTGAATACTGTTTACTCAGAGCTTCAACCACATCTTTAGTTGCTTGTCCTACGAAAGAGGGAGTTGCTCCACCGCGGGTATCACATAAAGCAATTGAAGCAGCCCCAGCGGCTGCTGCTACAAAGAGGCATTCCATGGCATAGGAGGGGTTTTCATTATACCCATCAAAAAAATGTTCGGCATCGAAGACAACTTCTTTACCATGCGACACGAGGTATTCGATGGTGTCTCGAATCATTGCGAGGTTCTCTTTTAACGAGGTGCGAATAATATCGGTTACCTGAAAATCCCAACTCTTGCCAAATATTGCTACAACAGGTGTATTGGCGGCCAATAATGATCGTATATTACCATCTTCTTCGGGTAAAATATTACGTCTGCGCGTAGAGCCAAAAGCAACCAACCGGACATGCGAGAGGGGCAATGTGGCTACTTCCTGGAAAAATTCCAAATCTTTAGGATTTGAACCAGGATTACCTGCTTCGACATAATCTACACCAAGATCATCAAGAAGGGTGACGATCTTAAGTTTATCTAATACCGAAAAAGAGATCCCTTCGGCTTGAGCTCCATCTCGTAAAGTGGAATCGAATAGAGTTACCCGTTGTTTTTTATAATCGTCCATGGAGAAGCTCCTTGTTCACATCCTCTTCTACCGTTCCGCTAATCTTCATATCGCGGGCCAAGGCCTCTTGGGAAAGTTGGACCCACTCTTTAGCTTTCCAGCCGCCACTATTGTCGCTCTCTGCGACTCTTTTCTCATTACTTTCAGCGACTTCAATCATTCTATTTACTGCAGATAACAAGCTTTGTAAGCTAGCTTCAATAACGTCGGTACTCACTCCCCGCCCCCGATAGACTCCATGGTTATCGCTGATTTTCACAAGTACTTCACCAAGTGCATCCCGATGTTCTGTTACCGCTCTCAGTTGATAATCTTCTAATACGTACGAGTGTTTAATAATCCGTTCAACTGCTTTAAAACAAGCATAGACCGGACCAGTGGCCATCTCGACGGCCTGCATTTTGCGCCCTTCACGACGTAAGGTTACACAAGCGGTGGCAGTCATGTTGTTTCCACTGTTGACCACAAAATTATCGAGTTCGAACAGTTGTGGCGCAGCATGAGTACCACTTTCCATGAGAGCAATGAGATCTCGATCAGTAATCTCTTTTTTCTTATCGGCGACACTCTTAAAGTCGGCAAACAACTTAGTGGCCATTTGGGGACTTAAGGTATACCCGAGATCTTCCATCCGTTTCTTAAATGCATGTTGACCTGAATGTTTACCGAGGACCATCGTTGTCTTCTTTAGCCCAATTGATTCAGGAGTCATGATCTCATAGGTTTGGGCATGGGCCATCATTCCATGCTGATGAATTCCTGATTCATGGGCAAAAGCATTGGCCCCCACAATGGCCTTGTTCGGAGCAATGGCAACACCTGTGATGCTAGAGAGCAAGCGGCTGGTTCTATATAATTCTTGTGTGTTTAATTTATACGAATAATCGTATAAATCGCTTCTGGTTCTCATCGCCATAACTAATTCTTCTACCGCGGCATTGCCAGCCCGCTCTCCAATTCCACACACGGTACACTCGACCTGCTGCGCCCCGGCTCTTAAGCCGGCTAATGAGTTAGCAACCGCTAGACCAAGATCATTGTGGCAATGGACAGAAACAATAGCTTTGTCGATATTAGGCACATGGTGCATAAGGTGAGTTATCAGATTACCAAATTCTTCAGGCATACTATAGCCAACCGTATCTGGGATGTTAATAATCGTAGCTCCCGCTGTAATAGCTCCTTCAACTATTCTACAGAGGTAATCGCGATCACTGCGCGTTGCATCTTCTGCAGAAAATTCAACTTCTGGGCAGAGATTGCGCGCATAACGGACCATCTTGAGGGCCTGTTCATAAGCCTGTTCACGGCTCATTTTTAACTTATACTCTAGATGTAAGTCACTGGTAGCAATGAAGGTGTGAATGCGGGGCTTACTAGCTGTCTTCACTGCCTCCCAAGCACAATCAATATCCTTTGGCAATGCACGCGCTAGAGAGGCAATTGTAGACTCCTTCACGGTGGATGCAATGGCCTGCACAGATGCAAAATCACCGAGCGATGCAATTGCAAAGCCTGCTTCTATTACATCAACACCCAAAGTCTCAAGCTGTCGGGCAAACCGGAGCTTCTCTTCCAGGTCCATGCTATAACCAGGGGCTTGTTCGCCATCGCGTAAAGTGGTATCAAAAATTGCAATCTTTTGGGCCATTGACTCCTCCTTTGAACGTGTTGTTCTTATTTTTTCAACCAGCTCATTAAACCCCGTAAGCGCTTGCCAGTTGATTCGAGCAGACTTTCTGCTTCCATTTTGCGTTTTGCATTAAAGAAAGGTCGCTTGACCTGATTCTCTACGAGCCAGTTGCGGGCAAAGGTTCCATCTTGAATCTCTTTAAGGATGTGGGTCATCTCTTTCTTTGTCTCATCGGTGATAATCCGGCTACCGGCGGTGTAATCACCATATTCAGCAGTATCGCTAATTGAATAACGCATGTAGGAGAGTCCCCCCTGATTAATCAGGTCAACAATGAGTTTCATCTCATGACAACATTCGAAATAAGCCATCTCCGGTTGATAACCAGCAGCTACTAAGGTGTCGAATCCGGCTTTAATTAAAGCTGAGATACCACCACAGAGAACAGCCTGTTCCCCAAAAAGATCTGTTTCGGTCTCTTCTTTAAACGTTGTTTCAAAAATACCAGCTCTTCCAGCTCCCAGTCCGGCCGCATACGCTAAAGCTATTTCTTTAGAATCACCAGAGGGATCTTGATGGATAGCTATCAATGAAGGAACACCCTTCCCTTCCTGGAATTGGGAGCGGACCGTATGGCCAGGCCCTTTAGGTGCAATCATAATGACATTAACATCGTTCGGCGCTACAATCTGTCCAAAATGAATATTAAAACCATGGGCAAAGGCAAGGTACTTCCCTGTCGTAAGAGAAGGGGCAATACTGTCATTATAAATCTTGGATTGTTTTTCATCATTGACCAACATCATAATCACGTCTGCAGCCTTGGCGGCATCAGCGG